>DATEUG010000054.1:0-2427 GCA_035283225.1 Patescibacteria group bacterium
CGGACCGATGCCTAAGATATCCAGGCCCAAATGCATGGCGGCAGTGGCCGAATTTACCGCGACTGCGTGTTTAGCCTTAGTATATTTTTTAAAATCCTCTTCAAACTTTAAGACTTTGGGTCCTGTACCCCACCAGCCGGAGCGTAAGGTTTCCAGCATTTCTTTCAATTCTTCCTGGAAAAAACGAGGCGCGCCGAAAATAAGAAAAGAATCTCTTGGCATGGCCTCTATGTTATCATAACCTCATGGACAAGTTCGATGTTTCCCTGGTGCTGGCCTGCTACAACGAGTCGCAAATTTTTGCCGATTCGGTGAGAAGAATTATTGCCACATTAGATCAAACTGATTACACCTTTGAAATTATTTTTGTTGACGATGCTTCCACTGACAAAACCAGGGAATTAATTGCTAAAGCTTTAAGAAAATATCCCCGGTACAACTTATCGGTAATTAAACATTTAACTAATCAGGGCCGGGGTCAGACAGTGGTTGACGGCTTTTTGAAAGCCAAAGGCAAATATGTCGGCTATATTGATATTGATTTGGAAACGGGTGAGTGGTATCTGCCTAAGTTTTTATCGGAACTGGATAACGGGGCTGATCTTGTAAATGCTCTGCGTATTTACGACTTTCAGCTTTGGGCACTACCACGGTGGCTGGCCAGTAAGGGTTATGTGGTTTTGAGAAAGCTGCTTTTGGGTTTGCCGTTTGAAGACACCGAGGGTGGGTATAAATTTTTCAGGCGGGATAAGTTGTTAAAATTTTTAAAGCAGGCAAAGCATCGGGGCTGGTTTTTTGATACAGAAATTATGGCCTTGGCTTACAAAAATAAGTTAAAAGTGCTTGAAATTCCGGTGGCCTTTGTCAGGAATCTAAAAAAAACCTCCACCGTGCGTTTAATCCCCGATTCGCTAAAATATTTAAAAGACCTAATTATTTACTCGTTTAAATTTCAATAACATGCTCAAAGCCATAAAAGAAGTCGGTTTATTACGAATCTTAAAATATTTACTCTTTGGGCTTTGGGATTTTGTTTTTCAATTGCTGCCATATTCACCCTTAAGGGTTTTATGGCTAAGACTCGGCGGGGCCAAACTGGGCAGCAACTGTTTTGTCGACAGAATTATTTTGATGAATCTTGACCGCACCGGCTTATCCGGCCTAAAAACCGGCAAAGATTGCTATTTTGGACCCCAGGTAATTTTGGATTTAGCCGGTCGGATCACTCTTGGGAGCCAGGTAACAGTGGCTGCCGGCAGCATTGTTTTATCCCATTACTCAGTTGGTTACAATGACCATCCGTTAATCAGGCATTATCCTAAGACAGTTGAGCATACCCACCTTGAGTCCGGCAGCGTGATTGGGGTTAACAGCACCATTTTGCCGGGAATAACTGTTGGCCAAGTTTCGCTGGTGGCAGCCGGTTCGGTAGTTAACCAAAATGTCCCTGACCATGTTTTAGTCGCCGGCGTGCCGTCAAAGGTGAAAAAAACTCTGGCATGAGAGGTAGAAAACTGCGCTTAACTTTAGTCGCGGTAGTAATTTTAAGCTTATTTTTAAGACTTTTTAACTTAACTTCTCTTTTCCACTTCACCATGGATGAAGAGCTAATCGCCTGGCGGGCTTTGGGTCTATTTTCCTATCACCGGCCATTTTTGATCGGCGGAATTTCCCCCTTACAAATCCACCTGCCGCCATATTTTTATTACCTGGCCTCACTGCTATTGTGGCCGTTTAAATTTAATCCTGCCGGTTGGGGAGTCAGCGGCGCTCTGTTGGGTGGAATAACCACCGTCGTTTTATTCGGCTTTGCCAGACGCTTAACTAATGCCAGAATAGCTTTAATTGCTGCCGTTTTGTATGCCACTAGTCAGGCGGCGGTGTTTGCCGATAGGCACTTTTGGCCGCTAAGCCTAAACCCTCTATTGACACTTTTGTCTTTAATCTTTTTAAAAAGCAAAAACTACTGGGCTTTGATTGCTACTTTGGTGTTGGCAATTACGGCTGACCCGTCTAATCTGCCCTTAGCTTTGGTCATGGCCGGGGCGGCGGTTTGGCGCAATTATGCCAAATGGAAGCAAATTGGTAAACCATTTTTGACCGGCGCGTTAGTTTTTTTGGCCCCGCTAATTTTGTTTGATTTAAGACATCAGGGTGAGAATGTCAAAGGGATAGTGAAACTATTTTCCCGGGTTGCCGGCCAGGGTTTGAGTTTGACCGGTTTAGCCGATGGCTTGCTGTTATTACCAAAAACCTTAACCCAGTTTTGGTGGACTGGCCAAACAAAAGTAGTGGAAATGCTCGGCTACTGTTTTCCCCATGCGCAATTCCGACAACAAGTGCCGCTTCTATTGTTACTGCTGTCTGTGGCTATCTTGATTTTGGTCTGGCGCAAATTACCCCAAGTTTTACACTACCTGTTTATTG
>DATEUG010000055.1:0-5611 GCA_035283225.1 Patescibacteria group bacterium
CTTAGCGTCAGCATTCTCGATTTACCCATCGGCCGAATTTATCAGGTGCAAATGCCAATTTCGGCTAGCTTAGCTGCCGAATCGACCACTCGACCGGTCAGTTTATTATCGGTCACCAAAAGTGATGATCAGCAATTTGGCATTGCCCGGGCAGAAATTACCCGTCCTGACGGCGGCTTAATTCCGGTTAAATCCCATCCCCTCTACGTCAGTTTTTAAAGCATTAACAGTAACGCTCCCAAAATCAGACAGTAAATCGCAAAACCGGTGAATTGACCCCGACTAACAATGCGTTTCAGCCACAAAAGAGCCAAATAACCAGAAACACCGGCGGCACTAAAACCAACAATATAATTTGGAAGCTCACCCACCGCTAAACGTAAATCGTCAATTTGCAAAAGTTGGGCCGCAGCAATTGCCGGAAGCGAAATTAAAAAAGAAAAGTTGTAGGCCTCACTTGGCTTTAAGCCGAAAAGTAAGCCGGTAACAATGGTAGAGCCGGATCTAGAAATTCCCGGCAGAACGGCCAGCCCCTGGGCAATACCAATACTAACGGCGCTTTGATTATTTAAGCTTTTGGCCTTGCCTTTGATTAATTTAGGCAGCAGTAAAATCAGGCCGTTAATAATTAAAGTAATAGCCGTAAATAAAAGGGAGCCAAAAATTAGCTCATTCCAGCGATTAAAATATAAACCTAAAATTCCTGTGGGAATCGTGGCAATAATCATAAGTTTAATCATCGGCCAGGTTAACCTTTTAATCGCCGACCATAAAACAATAATGGTGGCCAAAGCGGTCGCCAAATGAATCACAATGTCAAAGCTGACCGGTGGCGTAACCAACCCCAACCAGTTTTGCGCCACCACCAGATGAGCCGTGGAAGAAATCGGCAAAAACTCAGTTAGACCCTGAACCAGGCCTAATAATAAACTTTGCACTAGGGTCATTGCTTAGCCTTACTTTTTCTTAAATTGAGTATACCAATCCAATAACATCTTCGAGACTACGTCTTTGCCGCCCAAACCCAAGGCCAAACCGATGCCTAGAGTTAAAGTGGCGACTAAACCGGTGAATAAGGTGTTAATTAAAGATTGGGCAATACCCAACTCGTTGACGGCCGCCAAAATGGCGACAACCACGACTAAGTAACTGGCAACTTTAGACAGCAGGCGGGAAGTTTTTACTTCTACCTGACTGACCGTGCCTTTAACTAGGTTCTCCACTAATCCTGCCAATAACACCCCAACCGTTAAAATCAATATGGCTGAGAAAATACTGGGGATGTAGGCTAACAAACTAGTTAAGACGCCTGAAACTGTAGTCAAACCCAAAACATTGATAGCAGCAATTGAGAAGACGGCAATGATCAACCAGCGAATAATTTCACCCAAAAAGGCCTCGACTTTAATTTTAATCTCGGCTTTCGTTAGAAATTGATTCAAACCAGTGCTTCTGACCAATTTGTCTAAACTGATTAAGTTTAAAACTTTCACTATCAGGGCTTTAACCCATTTGGCTAAAACCAGGCCGACAAAGAAAATAATTAATGCCCCCAAAAGGTCAGGTAAAAAATTAACAAAGCTGGTTAAAATGTTTGAACCCGCCAAAAATAACGCTTGCTGCCAACCTAATAAGATCGCGTTCATAAACTTACCTCACCTCCTTTCCCAATCTAATTTAATTATCTAAACAACCGGGTCTATTTGTCAACCAGTGTATAATTATGGTGCTAGAAAGCGAAGGTGACGCTCCGACAGCGCAAGCTTGTCGGAGAGGAAAGTCCAGACTGCTGGAAGCAGGGTGTCTCGCGCAAGCGGGAGCTCCGACGTCATGTCGGAGACAGTGAAGCCACAGAGACGAGTCCTTCTAGTCCCTAAAGGACTAAAAGGGGTGAAACGCGGCAATTCTCCCCGCAGCAACTTCCGACCGGTCCGTTATGAGGATGCTTCCCCCAGGACCAAAGTTTGAAGGCATTAGAGAGATGTCACCAAAAACAGAATCTGGCTTACCGCTTTCTAGCTTTTTTTGTAGTAAACCCGGTACAAATCGTTAATTAAAATCTCCAATAGCAATGTAGTAGGAATTGCCAGAACTGCTCCTGCCAATCCGGCCACTTTAAGACCAATTAATAAGGCCACTATCACCACTAACGGACTTAGACCAACGGCTTTAGACATAATCTTAGGCACAATTAAATTATTTTCCAGCTGCTGAATCAAAAAATATAAAGCCACTGTCGCCAGTGCCGTTACCGGCGAAACACTGTAGGCAATAACCACTGCCGGCACCGCCGAAACGATCGGACCGACACTGGGAATAATTTCCAGCAATCCCGCCAAAAACGCCAGCGGCACGGCAAATTCTATTCCCAAAAATCTTAAACCGGCGTAAGTGGTAAAACCAATGATTAACATTAGAGCCAACTGCCCCCTCACCCAAGAGCCAAGTTTTAACTCCAGTTGATTGACAAATGCTTCCGCTGCTTTTTCCTTGTTGCCATCACCAAACATAAAGCTTAGATATTTATGTAGATTTTTTCTTTCTAAAATTAAGTAATAAACAATCACCATAAAGGTAAAGATCCCGATAATGTTGTTTAGGAGTCCTAAGGCTAGCTTTAAGATTTGTTGGGGCAGAGCCGATAGTTGAGGTTGAAACACAGTTAAGTCAAAACGGCCGGCAGATAATCGGGTCACTTCGCCGGGCAAAGTACCGATAAAGCGACTCGACTGCTCCACCAATGGCGGCACTAATGAAGCCACCCCAAAGCTAATCAGCCCCCAGATTAAAGCATAAAGTAGAAAAATGCTTAAACCCCTTGGAATTCTAAACTTTTGCAGTCTATCAACAATCGGACTTAAAGCCGACATGGCAATGACAGCAATAAAAAGCATTAACAGCACCGAAGTAATCGAAAACAAAAACTTTAAGAAGATTAAAAACAAAACCGTAAAAATAATGGTGCGGTGAGAGATTTCAATTTTTGCCACAGCCATATCAAATAGTATACCATTTAATCGCTTTATTTTTCTTAAACCAAGTCAGCTGGCGACGGGCATATTGTTTTTCCGCTCTCACCCACTGATCAATATCCGGCAGCTCCCGGTAGCCAATCGCCGACATTGATGGCAATTTTGCCGCAAATCGGCGGCACAAACGCTCCCATTCTTTAATTGCCCCAGCTTTTACCCGCTGTCTCACCCTGTCTTCTATCCTTCTATCCAAAACTTTTAGCGGCGCAGTTAAACCTATCCAGTGAGCGTCATAAATCGTTGGCCGAAGGCTATCTCGCGGCTGTTTTGCCACTTCAATTGCCCGAATTAAGCGCCGGGGGTTACTCCGATCCGACCGGTTCATGTTTGCCGCCCGCTCCGGATCAAGTCTTTCCAACTGCCTGCGCAACTGAGCAATCGAAAGTTTTTCCAGTTTTTTTCTCAACTGCGAATTTGGTTTTATATTAATTGTGGCTGGTGGTTTAACCAGTGCCTTTAACCAAAATCCTGTCCCGCCAACCACAATCGGCAGATGTCCTCGCCGGTGAATCTTTTTTATTTGTTCGCGTGCCAGCCTTACAAAATGAGCCACGCTAAAATCTTGACTCGGTTTAACCAAGTCATAACCCCAAATACTAACCCCTTTCGGCCTGTCTTTGCCGGTAACAATATCCATCCCTTTATAAACCTGGCGCGAATCAGCTGAAATTATCGATCCGGAAAATTTTTTGGCCAAACGGGCAGCTAAATCAGTTTTACCGGTGGCTGTCGGGCCACAAATAATTACCAGCTTCATTTAATTTGCGGCCGATGATTTAAATGCGGCTGATTGATTAAATCCTCAAGCACCTGCCAGCGTCTTTTTTTCTCGGCAGGCAGAATCGCATCAGGATAAAGCTTAAAGGCAGCTGTCGCCGGCCGGGGCGAGTATTGGGCGACAAAGGCTATTTGCCAATCGACTTTTTTGGCTAAATCCACCGTGTCGGCAAAATCAGCCTTGGTTTCACCGGGAAAACCGACAATGATGTCAGTGCCGATGGTTACGTCCGGAACGGCTGCTTTCAGCTTTTTGATGATCTTTAAATAATGTTCCCGGGTATAGCCACGGTTCATTAGTTTTAATACCCGATTGCTGCCGGATTGAACCGGCAAGTGGATAAACCGGTCAATTTTTTTATGCTTTGCCAAACAGTCAATTAACTCGTCAGAGAAATCCCAAGGATTGCTGGTAATAAATCTGACTTTGGTAATTTGCTTGAAAGCGCAAATCTTTTCTAACAATTTTACAAACGGCGGCTTGCCTTTGAATTTTTTGTATTGGGATTGGTTCGAAGGCAGTTTAATTTGTTTGGGGTCGCGCATTAATAACTTTCTTAAACCAATGCCGACTTTTTCCAAACCGTATGAGTTAACGTTTTGGCCGACTAAAGTAATTTCAGTGTAGCCCTGCCGCACCAGATCACGCACCTCTTTCATAATTTCACTAGCCGGCCGCGACACTTCCCGGCCCCGGGCAAACGGGACAATACAAAAAGAACAAAAGGAGTTGCAGCCGGTGGATATAGAAATCCAGGCATGATGTTTGTCCCGCCGCACCGCCGGACTGTTAAAGCCGACTTCGGCAATCGGCAAAATCTCATCGACAAAAGGCATCATTTTCAATAACTTGTGCTCGCCGTGGTGGATCATACAGCCGGTGACAATAATTTTAGGGCCTTTGCCCCGCCGTTTTGCCGGGGCGAATTTTTTGGCTAAGTTATTCACTAACCCCAAAGCCCTATGCTCCACCCTTTGCCTGACCGCACAGGTATTGATGACAATTTCGTCGGCCTGCTCCACTGTTGCCGCCAGATGGTAGCCCCGCGCCTGATAATCGCCTTCAATTCTCTCTGAATCAGATTTATTGGCCTGACAACCGAAAGTATAAATAAAGTAAGTTTTAGCTTTCTTCATTGGCGATATTGTAACATTAGGAGGCATGACCAAAGCGATATTTTTTGACCGGGACGGGACGATTAATGTTGAACCGCCGGATGAAATAGTTGATTCGATTGAAAAGGTAAAGCTCTTACCCTCAACTATTCCTGCCCTAAAACTGTTAAAACAAACTGATTTTAAGCTCTTTTTTGTCACCAACCAGATTGGCATTAGCCAAGGCAGGTTAGATGAGACAAAATTTCATCAATTAAACAATCAAATTATTCATTTGTTTGAACCAGCTGGGGTAAAAATCGAGGCCACTTATTTTTGCCCTCACTCTCCCGCCAATAACTGCAATTGCCGAAAGCCAAAACCGGGGATGATTGAAAAGGCACAGCAGGAACATAATCTTGATCTATCCAATTCCTGGGTTATCGGCGACCGGGACTCCGATATTTTATTGGGCAAAACTATTGGCTGTAAAACCATTCGAGTAAGAACCGGATTTACTGGCAAATCGCGAGTTAAACCTAATTACGAAGCAGAAAATTTGCTGGAAGCGGTTAAGATTATTTTATCCTCTATCACACCTTAAAGGTATGATAATTCTTCAATCGAGTCTGGCAAATGATTGATACCCTGAAATTCTCTTACCACGACAGATTTAATTTTTGTTTTTAAGTCCTCACGAATGTGCG
>DATEUG010000056.1:0-3974 GCA_035283225.1 Patescibacteria group bacterium
TGAAGGGCAACGTCGTTACGTTGAATCTTTAAGTTCTTACGCCCGGCAGTTTTTGGGCTTAATGAGCAAACCCGACGTTGATCAAATTGATGGCTTGTCACCGGCAATTGCGATTGACCAAAAAACCACCTCGTCTAACCCACGCTCCACTGTCGGCACCATCACTGAAATCTATGACTATCTAAGACTTTTGTATGCCCGGGCCGGTCGGCCCCATTGCCCTAACTGCGGCCGGGAAATTGCTCAGCAGTCTTTGACTCAAATTGTGGACCAGATGAGTCAGCTGATCAGCGACGAAGCTAAAAATTCAGCCCGACCGGCCCGGTTCATGCTTTTATCCCCGGTGGTCCGCGACCGCAAAGGTGAGTTTACCGATTTATTCAAAAATTTAACTAAACAGGGTTACGAGCGGATTAGACTTGACGGCCGGATTCATCGGTTGGATGAAGATTTGTTTTTAATCAAAACCAACCGTCACACTATTGAAGTGGTGATTGAACGCTTCAGCGGAGAGCCAAAAGATTTACGCTCCCGTTTGTCCCAAAGCACCGAAGCAGCCTTAAAGCTTTCCCAGGGACTGGTTTTATTAACCCAGATTAAAGATGCCGGCTTAAACTTCCCTGAAGATCCGAAAAAAATGTCCGACCATTTATTCTCGGAAAAATTTGCCTGCCCCCACTGCAATATCTCCTTACCGGAAATTGAACCGAGGCTTTTCTCCTTCAACTCACCCCACGGCGCTTGTTCCACCTGCAACGGCTTGGGCACGTTATTAAAACTGGATCAGGATAAATTGATTGCCCCAACCTTAACTCTTTTTGAAGGAGCCATTATCCCTTTAGCTAACCAATTGTCGACCGATTCCTGGCTTAGTCGGATTCTCAGAGCGGTTTTTACCGACCAAAAGATTGACCCAAGAATTCCCTGGCAGCATTTACCCGAAAGCCTAAAAAAGATTTTACTTTTTGGTTCAGAGAAAAATTATTACGTTACCGGTTCAAATCGAGAGGGCCGGATTACCAGTATCAACACCCCCTGGGAAGGCTTTATGCCTCAATTAAAACGGCGCTATTCCCAAACTGATTCTGACTATATAAGAACCGAAATCCAAAAATATATGAGCCAGGAAGTTTGTCCGGAGTGTAAAGGCGCCCGGTTAAAGCCGGAAGCTTTGGCGGTGACTCTTGATAAACTCAATATTTTTGAGATCACCCAATTATCAATCAAAGACTTACAAACCTTTATTGCCAGTCTTAGCAGTGATCAAACGCCCTTAAACTCCAAAGAGCAAACCATCGCCAAGTTAATTTTAAAAGAAGTTTTAACCCGGCTAAAGTTTTTGTTGTCTGTCGGCTTGGACTATCTGTCTTTGTCCCGGACGGCCGGAACCTTGGCCGGCGGGGAAGCTCAAAGAATCAGGTTAGCCTCACAAATCGGCACCGGTTTAACCGGAGTTTTGTACGTTTTGGATGAACCCTCTATTGGCCTGCATCAGCGGGACAACCACCGCTTAATTGACACTTTAAAGAGTTTGCGGGATTTAGGTAACACCATTATCGTGGTCGAACACGACCGGGACATCATGCTTGAAGCTGACCACCTGGTCGACTTTGGCCCCCGGGCGGGAAAACACGGCGGTAAAATTGTGGCTTCAGGCACAGCCAAACAGGTAATGACCAATCCCGAGTCCTTAACCGGCCAATACTTAAAAGGCAAAAAACAAGTGGTGGTTTCCGGCAAAGTGACAGAATCCAGAGGCAGTTTAATCTTAAACGGGGCTAAAGAACACAACTTAAAAGGTATAGAGGTTGAATTTCCCTTAAATAAATTAGTGGTTGTAACTGGAGTTTCCGGCTCGGGTAAGTCGACACTTTTGCACGACACTTTAGCTCCGGCTTTAAAGTACCACTTGGGCTACCATCAGACTTTTAATCCCGACAATTACAGCTCCATTACCGGAGCAGAATTAGTAGATAAGGTCACTTTAATTGATCAAAGTCCGATTGGCCGCACCCCAAGAAGCAACCCGGCCACTTACACCAAGGCCTTTGACTACATCCGCTCTTTATTTGCCTTAAGTCGCGAAAGCAAAGTCCGCGGCTTTGGCCCGGGCCGGTTTAGTTTTAATGTCAGAGGCGGTCGCTGCGAATCCTGCCAGGGCGAAGGTCAGGTGAAAATTGAAATGCAGTTTATGCCTGATGTTTACATTACCTGCGAGGTTTGCCATGGCACCCGCTACCAGGATCAAACCCTGGAAGTAAAATACAATGATAAAAATATCGCTGAAGTTTTAAAGCTGACGGTTGATGAAGCCATTGAGTTTTTCCCGCCCTTTGCCGGATTAAACCAAAGATTATTAACCCTGCAACAGGTTGGCCTGGGCTACATCGAGTTGGGCCAGCCGGCACCGACCTTGTCCGGCGGGGAAGCCCAGAGAATTAAACTGGCCAAAGAACTGTCAGTCAAAAGCCAGGGCCACACTGTTTATCTTTTGGATGAACCAACCACCGGCCTGCATTTTGAAGACATTAAGAATTTGCTCAATGTCCTAAAAAAGCTGGTGGAGCAAAATAACACGGTCGTCGTGATTGAGCACAACCTGGATGTGGTTAAAAACGCCGACTGGATCATTGATCTGGGCCCTGAAGGCGGAGATATGGGCGGGAAAGTGGTCACTGCCGGCACGCCTTCCCAAGTCGCCAAGATAAAATCTTCCTATACCGGCCAATTCTTGAAAACCTTAAATGTTTAAGCAAAAATTTCCCAATAATCCGGGAGTTTATTGGTTTTTGGACAGCAAAGGAAAAGTCCTTTACGTCGGCAAGGCCAAAAACTTAAAACAACGGGTTTTAAGCTATCGCCGGATTTCTGCTTCGGCTATCCGCACCCAAACCATGCTACTTAAAGCCAAAAGGTTGAAGTGGCGATCAACCGATTCAGAATGGGAAGCGCTACTGGTTGAGGCAGAATTAATCAAACTCCACCAGCCGTCTTACAACGTTTTACTTAAGGACGATAAATCGCCCTTATACATCATCTTTACCAAAGAAGAGTTTCCCCGGGTCCTAACCGTCCGCCGTCACGATGTTTCCGGCGATTACTACGGTCCCTACCCCTCCGGCTGGCAAGCCAAAAGGTTATTAAACTGGTTGAGACACCTATTTCCATTCTGTAATGCCACTCCGGTACAAAAAAGAAAACACCAAGCTTGCTTCTATTACCATCTAAAACTTTGCCCCGGCGCCTGCATTGGAGCAGTCAGTCCAGTCGATTACCGCCAGCAGCTGACCAAGTTAAAGCTGTTACTCTCCGGCAAAAAGAAAACTTTAGTTAAGCAGTTAAAAAGAGAAATCAGACAGCTGTCCAAAGCCCAAAAGTTTGAGCAGGCGGTGTTAGTCAGAGACCAACTAACTGCCTTAACCATGACCACTCCTCAAACTCCCGGGCCGGAATTAAACCTGCCGATTCTTGAAGCTGACCGGCATTTAGATCAAACCAAGCATTTAAGACATCTGTTAAAGCCGATTGCCGCCCTGCCGGCTGATTATCAATTAAGCCGGATTGAGGCTTATGACATCAGCAATTTATTAGGCCAACAAGCTACCGGCTCGATGGTGGTATTTATTAATGGTCGACCAGCTAAAGAAGAATACCGGCTGTTTAAAATCAGAACCGTGCCTGCCGCCAACGACCCGGCCATGATTAAAGAAATAATCAGTCGCCGCGTCAGGCACAACGACTGGGATATGCCCAACCTAATGATCATTGACGGCGGCCGGACTCAACTGCAAGCCGCTCTATCTGTTTTGCCCTGGGATATCCCCATTGCCGGCATCGCTAAACACCCGGATAAGTTAGTGGTTTACAACCGCAACCGTCAAAAATTTGAGCGCCTCACCCTGCCTCCCCAAAACCCGGCCACCAAGCTAATCCAGGCTTTGCGGGATGAGTCTCACCGTTTTGCCAAAAAATAC
>DATEUG010000057.1:0-6311 GCA_035283225.1 Patescibacteria group bacterium
TGCCCATGAGGAAATAGCCGAGTTTAAGCGCGACAATAAAAATCTTAAAGACAAAAAATTGTCAATGAAAGAAGTGGAAGCCAAACGCGGCCCCACCATGGAGGACGGGGTTAAGCTGCATAAATTGCCTTTATGGCAGCAGATTAAAGATTTAATGATGGTTGACGAAAAAGGTAACTTCATTTTAGGCGTGATACGGGGAAATTTGGACATTAATGAATTAAAATTGGCTCATTTGGCTAAAGTCAACAGTTTGCGCCACGCGACCGCGCCAGAAATTATTAAACTTGGTTCTTATCCAGGATTCATTTCACCCATTGGCTTGTCTGAAAAAGTCAAAGTCATCGGCGATGTTTCTTTAAAAACCATGGTTAATGCTTATACTGGCGCTAACAAGAAATACCGGGATTTGTTAAACGTTAATTACGGTCGGGATTTTGCTGTTGAGGTGGAAGGCGATATAGCTATGGCTAAAGAAGGCTTTGAAGCGCCAAACGGTAAAAAATTGACAGCCAAAAAAGGCATTGAGGTCGGCAACATTTTCCAGTTAGGTTATCACTACACCAATTTGATGAAAGGGGCGCTGTTTGTTGATTCATCGGGTAAAGAAAGTAAATTTTACATGGGCTGCTATGGCATCGGTTTAGGCCGAACCATGGCGGCAATTGTCGAAAAATATCATGATGGCAAGGGGATTATCTGGCCGGAAGTAGTGGCGCCCTATCAAGCTCATTTGGTTAGCTTAGGGGAAGTGAAGGCAGAAAAGACTTACCAGAAGCTTAAAAAGGCAGGTATTGATGTTTTGTGGGATGACCGGGACGTGTCGGCCGGAGTTAAGTTTGCCGATGCTGATTTAATCGGCATTCCGGTCAGATTAGTGGTTTCAGGAAAAACCGGCGATAAGATTGAGTGGAAGGGAAGAACCAGTGATAAAACCGAGTTATTGAGTTTTGATGATACGGTGGCAAAATGGGCCCAAAAACCCTAGTTACCCATATTTTCCCTGATTTGGACGCGATTACTTCTTTGTGGCTGTTTGACCGCTACGATGATGATTTCGAATCGGCTAATCTTCAGTTTGTGCCGGCAGGCAGCACTTTTGAGGGCAAAGCGGTTGACAGCGACCCGGACATTGTCCATGTCGACACTGGTTTGGGCAGGTTTGACCATCACCACACCGACGAGCGGACCTGTGCGGCTAAGCTGATATTTGAACACTTATTAACCTCAAAAAAGATAAAAAGTAAAGATGTTCCAGCCTTAAAAAGATTGACTGAATTGGTGGTCCAGATTGACCAATTTGAAGATTTTTTCTGGCCGGAGCCAGCCAATGACCGTTATGATCTGGGAATAAACCAAATCCTTGATCATTTAAAGCTTTCCGGCCGTTTAAACGACAAAGAGCTGGTTTATCAGGGATTTAGCCTGTTAGATGCTTTGTTGGCCGGTTTAAAGTTTAAAGTTAAAGCCGAGGAGGAAATTAAAGCAGGCATTGAATTTACCAGCCCCTGGGGCAAGTCTCTTGGGGTAGAAACCAGGATTAGTGCCATCAATAAGTTGGCCCAGAAGTTAGGCTTTGCCCTGGTGGTTCGAAAAGAGCCGGGCACTGGCTTTGTCTCATTAAAATCCCAGCCTAAACCAGAGCTGGATTTAACTTCCGCCTACGAGGCGTTAAAAAAAGCCGACCCGAAAGCCGACTGGTATTTTCACCCCAGTAAGCATATAATTTTGAATGGTTCGCGCCACAATCTTAAGGTGAAACCGAGTAATTTAAGTCTAAAAGAAGTAATAAAGGAGGTGTCTAACTTAACATGGCAGTGATCGTAAAAGCCGGGCCGGGCGAAAGCACTGATCAAGTCATCAGAAAATTTAAGAAAAAAATCTTACAAAACCAATTATTGACTCAGCTTAAGGATTTGGAATTTTACAAAAAACCGTCAGTGCGCAAAAAAGAAAAAATGGCCGAGTTTAAGCGCCGAAAAAAAAGAAGACAAAAAATGAAATGGGGCAACCAATAAAACTGGATGAAGATTTAAAGAAAGCAATGAAAGCCCGCGATTTAAATAAAGTGGCGGCTTTAAGGTTGTTGGTGGCCGC
This sequence comes from Patescibacteria group bacterium, assembly GCA_035283225.1. GTDB lineage: Bacteria > Patescibacteriota > Microgenomatia > UBA1400 > CG1-02-47-37 > DATEUG01. The sequence goes on from DATEUG010000057.1 coordinate 2,098, forward strand.
TACCCACAACGAGAAAATTGCCAAAGGCCACGAGTTGTCAAACGAGGAAGTTATTGCAGTCTTGAAAAAAGAAGCTAAAAAACGGGACGAGTCAATTGCCATGTATCAAAAAGCTGATAGGAAAGATTTGGCTGATAAAGAAATGGCGGAACTTCAAGTAATTAAAGTTTACTTGCCGGCGCAAATGAGTGAGCTTGAGGTAAGGGAAGTGATTGCCAAGATGAAAGCAGAAGGTATGCTGGGCAGCGATTTTGGTGCGAATATGAAGGCAGCCATGGCAAAGCTAAAGGGCCAAGCCGATGGCGGTTTGATTGCTTCACTGATCAAAGAGATGTTATGAGTGCCACCATCCGGTGGCTCGGAGAAGTTGGGAAAAAAGACAAAGCCGCAATTAAGAAAAAGATTCAAGGGCAGCTTTTGGAGCACGGTTTAAACGGCAGGGTCGAGTTGGGGATTAGCTTGGTTAAAAACCTCCACACAGACGTTTTATCCTTCCCTTTAGAAAAAGAGATCGGACCTGACGGAGTGATGCGCCTGGGTGATATTCTGGTTTGTCCGGAGCGGGCAGAAGGACAGTCATTAGATTTTCTTATCCTTCACGGTTTAAACCACTTGCTTGGCATTCATCATTAACCTAAAATGCTTGTGAACATGCCAGCGCTTTATTTAAAATACCGGCCTAAAAGTGTTAACCAGTTGGATGAAGTTAAAGTCCGGGAACAGCTGGAAAGAATTTTAGCTGCTAAAACCACTCCTCACGCTTGGTTATTTGTCGGCCCCAAAGGCACGGGTAAAACTTCAAGTGCCAGGATTGTCGCCAAAGCCGTCAACTGTTTAAAGCCAAAAAAGTTAGGGGTCGCCTGTAATCATTGCTCTGCCTGTGAACTGATTGATAAAGGCGGCAGTTTAGACATTATTGAGATCGATGCCGCCAGTAACCGGGGTATCGATGACATTAGAGAGCTAAGAGAAAGAGTGAAGCTGTCACCCTCAATCTTAAAGTTTAAGGTTTACATTATTGATGAAGTCCACATGCTCACTAACGAAGCCTTTAACGCCTTATTAAAAACTCTGGAAGAACCGCCGGCTCACGTTAAGTTTATTCTTTGTACCACCCAAGGCGAGAAACTGCCGGAAACAATTGTATCGCGCTGTTTTAAGGTTGAGTTTGCTCGCGCAAGCGAAGCTGAGCTTGTCGAAGCTCTAAAGCGAGTGGTCAAGGGAGAAAATTTAAAAATAGGCGGTGAGGAACTTATCAAGATCGCCTCCGCCTCTGACGGCAGTTTTCGGGATGCGGTTAAGTGGCTGGAGTTACTGGCCTTAGAAGGCAAAGCGATCAGCAGTAAAAAAGTTGACTCCTTAATTAACCAGGGGGTTTCCGGCAAAGTCTTTGACGACTGGCTGGTATTAATTTTTGAGGGTAAATCAAAAGAAGCTTTAGGGTGGCTCAAAACCACTTTAGCCGGCGGCGCTGACGTCAGACTGCTGTCTTTGAGAATTGTGGAAAGGTTAAGAGAATTACTGTTAACTAAACTCAAAGTTTTGTCAGGGGAGGATCTAATGGCAATAGACGACCTGGGTCAATTAGAACAATTAACAAAACTGATGCATCAGGCCAGCCGGGAGGTAAAAACGGCCACCATCCCCAGCTTGCCTTTGGAGCTGGCGATTTTAAGCTGGCAGTCAGCTGAACCTAGTACCCCTAAGATTTTGGAACCGGAAGTTAAAGTGACCCAAAAGTCCGGAAAAATTGACGTTGACCAGGTCCGGACCAAATGGCAGGAAATTTTAAAAGCGATGCGGCCCCATAACCATAGTTTAGAGGCGTTGCTAAGATCCTGCTCTCCTTACGGCTTTGAAGGCAACTATCTGGTTTTAAACGTTTTCTACCAGTTTCATAAAGACCGCTTAGAGGTTGATCGCCACAAGAAGTTGGTTGAGGAGGTCGTTTCTGCCGCCTTAAACCAGCCGGTTCGGATCAAGTATTTATTGGCCACTAAATCTGACAACCTGATGAAAGTCGTTGATAATGATATTATTAAAACTGCCGAAGAAATTTTCGGCGCCGGGGAGGTGAATTAACTCACATGTTTGATAAAGTCAAACAGCTTGGCCAATTAAAGAAAATGCGCGATCAAGCCATGGCAATTCAAAAGCAGTTGTCGGCTGAAGAATTAGTAATTGAGGAAGACGGAGTTAAAATCGTGATTTCCGGCGACCAAAAGCTAAAATCTTTAGAAATTGATGGTATGACCAACGATCGGGTTTTGGATCTGATTAACAAAGCCATTAAAAAATCCCAGGAATTGGCAGCCAAAAAGTTAGCCGAAATGAGCGGCGGCTTAACCGGTATGCTTAAAGGGGGACTCATGGGCGGTGGCGAATAATGAGAGTGGTAGTTTCCGGCAGTGTGGCCTTTGATCACATCATGTCGATTCCCAACCGTTTCCGAGACTACATCATGCCGGACAAAATTCACATTTTAAACATCAGTTTTGACGTGGATAAATTAAGGAAAAGTTTTGGGGGCAATGGCGCAAATATTGCCTACGGCCTGGGATTATTTAAGTTAAAGCCGCTACTGGTGGCGTCTGTCGGCAGCGACTTTGGCGGTTACGGGAAGTGGCTTAAAAGTCATGGAGTTGATTTAGCCGGGGTCAGTCATCACCGGGAAGTGCTGACTGCCGCCGGCTTTGTCGTCACCGACAATGACGACAATCAAATCTGGAGTTTTTACCGGGGGGCGATGGAAAAAGATAGATTGCACCGGCTTAATGAATTGGTAACAAAGGATGATTTACTGTTTATGACTTCAGCTGACTACAAAGCGATGGAAGATCATATCGATCAGGCGGCCAAAATCGGCTGTAAGTACATTTTTGACCCGGTGTTTCAAATCCCTTTGATCTCACCGGTAAAATTGCGCCTCGGCATCAATATTTCTCAAGTGGTCATGGGTAACGACTATGAAATTGAGCTTTTGCTGCGCCGGGCCAAGTTAAACCTTAACCAAGTGGTAAAAAAAGGGAAAATTGTGGTCACCACTTTAGGGGCAAAAGGGTCTTTGATTGCCACTCATAACCAGGTGTTTAAAATCCCCCGGGCCAAACCAAAGAATGATAACGATCCGACCGGGGCCGGCGATGCTTATAGAGCCGGGTTTGTGGCCGCGTACCTGAAAAATTTGCCTTTGCCGGTTTGCGGCCGACTAGGTTCAGTGGTTGCCGCTTATGCGGTCGAAACTATGGGGACCCAGGAATATAAATTTACTCTCAAAGAGTTAAAGCAAAGATACCAGCAAAATTTTGGTGAGACTTTAAATATATGAATTCACGAATAGATTGGGCCGGTCGCAATATGCCGGTATTAAACCAAATTAAAAAACGATTCGCCAAGCAAAAACCATTAAAGGGGATAACCTTGGCTGCTTGTTTGCATGTTACTGCCGAAACTGCCAACCTGATGCAGACTTTAAAAGCGGGCGGAGCCAAACTCTATTTATGTGCCTCTAATCCCTTATCGACCCAAGATGATGTGGCTTTAAGTTTAAACCGGGATTTTAAGATTGCAACTTTCGCCAAAAAAGGCGAGGACAAGGCTACTTATTACCGGCATTTAAATCAGGTTTTGGCTTCTAAGCCTCAAATCACCATGGATGACGGCGCCGATTTAGTCACCCTGCTTCACACCAAAAAACGCTCTTATCTTAAATATGTTTATGGTTCATCTGAAGAAACGACTACCGGGGTGATTAGACTTAAAGCCATGGCCAAAGAGGGGGTTTTACAGGTACCGGTGATTGCCGCCAATGATTCGGACACCAAACATTTGTTTGACAACCGTTACGGCACCGGCCAGTCAGTCATTGACGGAATTTTAAGAGCCACCAATCTATTATTGGCCGGTAAAACTTTTGTGGTGGTGGGTTATGGTTACTGCGGTAAAGGGGTGGCGACCCGGGCAAAAGGGATGGGAGCATCTGTAGCTGTGGTCGAAGTCGACCCGGTGCGGGCCTTGGAGGCGACTATGGACGGTTACCGGGTTTTAGATATGATTGCGGCGGCCAAAATCGGTGACGTCTTTATCACTGTTACCGGCGACAAACTGGCAATTGATCTTAAGCACATGAGCTTAATGAAGGATGGGGCGATTATGGCTAACGCCGGCCATTTTGATGTGGAAATCAACGTTGCCGGTTTAATCAAAACGGCTGG
>DATEUG010000058.1:0-2566 GCA_035283225.1 Patescibacteria group bacterium
AGCTTCGGCCCCGGTATATGTTCTGTCTTTGGATTCCCACACCAAAAGGGAAGATTTTGTTCAGATCAACCAATTGTTAAAATCTAACCCGGGCGATGATCAGGTGATCATTGAACTGACAAATGGTAGTGTTAAAACCAAAACCATCCAGTTGCCATTTACGGTTAACGTGAGTAAATTAAAAGGCAAACTCACTTTTGAAAAATTGGAAGATTGAGATATAATAGACCATGCCGCAAAAAATATTGACGACTAAGTTCATTTTTGTGTCAGGCGGAGTCTTATCCGGCCTAGGCAAAGGCATCACCGCCGCTTCACTGGCTCTTCTTTTAAAGTCCCACGGCTACAAAGTCACCCCGGTTAACTGCGAGAACTATCTTAATATTGACGCCGGTTTAATTAACCCTATCGAACATGGTGATCCTTTCTTGTGCGAGGACGGAGCCGAAACGGATATGGATATCGGCACTTACGAGAAGTTTTTGGGAATGAATTTGGGAATGAAAAATTTCATCACCATGGGCCAGATTTACAAAGCAGTGATTGATAAAGAGCGAAACTTTGACTATGGCGGCGAAGACGTTGAAGCCATCCCCCATGTCACCGATGAAATCATCAGCCGTTTAATGGCTGTAGCCAAAGATTCTAAAGCCGACATTGTCATCGTTGAGCTGGGCGGGACAGTCGGCGAGTACCAAAACTCGCTCTATTACGAAGCCGCCAGAATCATGAAGCTAAAGCACAAGCACACGGTCATCCACGTTCATGTCTCGTATCTGCCGACCCCCAAGCATTTGGGCGAACCCAAAACTAAACCCACCCAGCTGTCAGTGAAATTATTAAACTCGATGGGGATCCAGCCTGACTTTATTGTGGCCAGAGCCGACCGGATTATTGATTCCCGCCGGCGCGAGCGCTTTGCTTTATTTTGCAACGTCGAACCGGAAGAGATTATTTCCAGTCCCGATGTCGACGTGGTTTACGAAGTGCCGCTTTTGTACCAAGCCCAGGGCTTTGATGAAAAGGTTTTAGAAAAAATTAATCTTCCGGCCAAGAAACCGGACTTGAGCGACTGGAAAAAACTGGTTCAAACAATCAAATCCAGAAAAGATAAAACTGTCACCATCGCTATTGTCGGCAAGTATTTCTCTACAGGTGAATACCACCTGACCGATTCTTATGCCGCTTTAATGGATGCTTTGCACCATGCGGCTTGGGCTAATAATGTGGATTTGGACATTAAAGAAGTTAACTCAGAAAAATTGGCCGGTAAAATTGCCGGCGAGCTAAATGGCGTTGACGGCGTCATCGTTCCGATCGGCTGGGGACCCAGGGGAGTGCCGGGGATGATTGAAGCAATTGAGTACGCTCGCCTTAATAAAATTCCCTATTTGGGGCTTTGCTACGGTATGCAGCTGGCTGTCATTGAGTTTGCCCGCCAGGTGGCTAATTTAAACGGCGCCGACTCAACCGAGATTAATTACCGGACCCAGCACCCGGTGATCCACATCATCCCGGAGCAGAAACGCAATTTAAAGTTAAGAGCCTACGGCGGCACCATGCGCTTGGGAGCCTGGGATTGCCGGGTCAAGCCGGGGACAATCGCTTATGAGTCTTACCAAAAACATAATGGCTTTATTGGCAAAAACGGCTTAACTTCGGAACGGCACCGGCACCGCTACGAAGTCAATCACGCTTATGAAAAAGTTTTAGAAAAAGCCGGTTTAATCATCTCCGGTCGGTCGGTCAAAGAAAACCTGGTGGAGATTGTCGAACTACCTAAAAGCGTTCACCCGTTTTTCCTAGGCACTCAGGGTCATCCGGAGTACAAATCCCGGCCATTAAAGCCGCACCCTTTGTTTGTTGAATTTATTAAGGCAACTGCGGTAAAATAGCCCCCTATGGCGATTAAGACCAAGTTTGGCGACACCGAGTTTAAAGTGGGTGACACGATTGGTGTCCATCATACTTTCAAGGCCGGCGGCAAAGCCCAAACCCAGGTGTTTGAGGGTATTGTCATGGGCATTAGAGGCAGAGAGGAAAATAAAACCTTTACCGTCAGGAAAATCTCCTTTGACGGTGTTGGAGTGGAAAAAATCTGGAGTTTGAATAACCCCAGCATTACCAAAATCACGGTCAAGAAAAAAGGCACCGCCAGAAGAGCCAAATTAGACTACCTAAGATCAAGAATTGGTAAACTGGCACTTAAAGCGGGGATTAGGGAAACTGCAGTTAAGTAATTGCTTAAAGCTGCACCAAAGGGTAAAATAGTTTTTAGTTTATATGGGTGACATTACTCCAGTTGAACAATCGGCCGCACGCATTGGTGCCAGTAATGTTATAGATGAGTTGATGCATAAACACGGCGAACTTGAGATCAGTTTTGCGTATGGTGATCAAGAAAAACTGACAATGCAAAATATTGTCACGATAGTTGAGTCGGGAACACGCTGGAAAAGGGCGGCTTATGAGGAATATGATAACCCCGATATTAGAGCGTCGTACGAAAGCCCCGAGCTTTATGCGTCAAGCTTAGAGGAACGATTTGATGAATGGAGCGAGTGGG
>DATEUG010000059.1:0-3281 GCA_035283225.1 Patescibacteria group bacterium
AAAGTCAGCTGCTGTCAATGTTTTTCGGCTATTTTAAAACGGCCTTAAACCTTAGGCTTTTTCCATCCAGACCGCGTGCTTAAGCTGCCAGTTGTGATTTTTTTCTTCCCACAAATGGGGCGGCCGGAATTTATTAATCGTTTGCCAAAACTGGTCTTGACTTATCATCATGTAGTCAAGGATTTCTTTAAACCAGCGCTGGGGGAACTCGCCGTCGTAGCGCTTGACCAAAGCGACACCTTCTTCCCGGGTCATGTGGCCGCTTCTTATTTCCTGGGCAGCATCATAACTGGTCCGGCCCAAACCAAATTTAATATAAGTGGTGTAATAGTGAAAGCCGTCAATCCGGTCATCTAAAGAATTGTATTTGGAATATGTCCCTTCGGTTCGGCCGTAAGGGTTGGCCTCAAAGCCGGCGTGTTCAACGGCGTAATAATACATTTCCTGGGGAATCCATTTTAAATAGTATCCCAAATATCTAATTTCCACTCCGACTTTTTTCAATTCCGACTCTTTGGGAAACATGTAGGGTTCCAAATCTGCCCGGGTGACGCCGTGCTTGGGTAAATCTTTGATACCAACTCCGCCAAAATATAACTTATCTTCGTTGATTTGGGGCCAGTCTCTAAAAGGAGAAAAATTAGCTTTTAATTTGTTACCGTACTCGGCTTCGTTTTCACCGTAAAACACCAGGGGAATGTTAAATTTAACGGCCATTCTGGCGGCAAGGTTTTTTTGGCCAAAAATAAACGGCTGGAAGGGGTGACATAAGTTTAAAAAGGCCAGATGAGTTAATTGCCGATGCACCTTGCCGTTGGGGAAAAACAAATAGTTGTCAAAACCGGAGTGAATCCAGTGTTGGTGATTACGCCAACCGACTTCGGTGTAAATATGCGGCGCCCAGGTGACGGTTAAGGGGTGCATGCCGTATTTGTACTTTAAGACGTTGGCCGCAAAAATTGAGTCCTTGCCTCCGGAGCCGGGGACTAAAACATCATAAGCGCCCTTCTTGCTCCGGTGCCGGTCTAAAAGTTTAATTAATTCTTTTTCGCGCCCTTTCCAGTTAACTGTTTTATGTTTCATTTCGGCCCAGCGACAGGCATCGCAGATACCGTCTTTGTCAAAATGAATAGTCGGTTTTTTATCTTCGGATTTACTTTTGTGTTCAACCACAGACGATGGCCTTTGATTGCTAATGACGCAGCGGCGGCAAAACTTTACCTCCAAAGGGAGGCCAAACATGCCGGCATTAGACTTGGTTGACGAAGTTGGCATAGATTTTTAATCCGGTGGGGCCACTTTTTTCCGGGTGGAACTGTGTTCCCCAGATGCGATTATACTCGACCACCGAGCAGAAAACATCGTCGCCGTAGTTGGTGGTGGCGGCAACCATAGTTTTGTCTTTGGGTCGGACAACGTAAGAATGGACAAAATAAAACCAGTCGTTGTCGGCAATTCCTTTAAACAGCGGTATTTCAGATTTTACTAGTTTAACTTCGTTCCAGCCGATTTGGGGCAGTTTCGCGCGGCTGCTCATTTTTTCAACAATGCCGGGGATTAAATCAAGGCCGGCATGGGTGCCGAATTCGTAGCCGGTGGTGACCATTAATTGCATTCCCAGGCAGATACCTAAGATGGGTTTACCTTTGTCAACCTCTGACTTGATAGCCTTATCCAGTTTTTTGGCTTTTAGACCGGCTATACCGTCTGCAAAAGCGCCAACTCCGGGTAGAACCAGTTTATCAGCTTTTTTTAACTGATCCGGCTTGGTGGCGAAGAACCAGTCAGCTTTGGCAAAAGTTAATGCCCGGGCAACTGAAAATAAATTGCCCAAGCCGTAGTCAATTAAAGCGATTTTATTACTCATAGGCGTACCGGAATTTTGGCTTTTTTTAAGCCCTGTTTAATTTCGGAAATGTTCAATTTATTAAAGTGGAGCAACGAGGCAATTGCTAAAGCATCGGCCTTGTCGATTGTCACCGCGGCAATTAGATCGGCAATTGATCCGGCACCACCGCTGGCGATAACCGGAATTTTTGCCGCCGAGGCGATTTTAGCTAATAAATTCAGATCATAACCCTGGTAAGTGCCGTCCTGGTGAATGAATGTCAGTAAAATTTCACCGGCGCCAAGTCTTTCTACTTCTTTGGCCCAGGGGATGGGGTCAACCCCGGTCGGGGTCCGGCCGCTATCGGTGTAAATTTCATAACTGCCGTCGAACTTTTTTTGCACCTCTAAGGAGGCAACCATGGCCTGGGAGCCGAACTTTCTGGCAATTTCCGTTACTAATTCAGGTTTTTTAATAATGGCAGTGTTAATGGCCACTTTGTCAGCGCCGGTCCGTAAAAACAGCCTGGCGTCGGCAACTGATTTAATTCCGCCGCCAACGGTTAAAGGAATGTAGATCTGCTCGGCAGTGCGTTTAACAATATTAAGCCAGTTATTCCGTTGGTACAAGCTGGCGACAAGGTCAATGTAAATTAATTCATCGGCGCCATCGGCGGCGTATTTTAGCGCCGCCGCCTCGGGCTTGCCCACAATCCGCAAACCTTCCAGGTGAATGCCTTTAATTAAGTTTTCGTTTTTGACTTCAAGTTTAGGAATAATTCTGACAGTCAGCATAGGTTATAATGCCTTTATATGAGGCAAACGGTTCTAATTATCACCGAAGACGTGGTGAAAATCCAGAGTCTGACCAGAATTTTGGGGAAATTTTACAGCCGGCTCTATATTTCCTGGTTGAAATTAAGGTTGCGACTAACAATTTTATTGTTAACTCCATTTTTTCGGGTTAGAGTTTTAACCTCAAACGATATTGGTTTTAGAGAAAAAGACTATTTTTATTACGGCAACCAGTTGTCAACCATCAATTACGCCAAAAACCGAAAGACTTATTTGGCAGTGACCAAACGATTGGCTAAAATAATCAACCAACCCGAATTAACCAATTTATTTATCACTAAGCTGACAATTTATCTTGCCTATCATTACTTTATTTATGCCGACGTTTATTCCGAGTTAATTGACACACTTAAACCCGCCAAAGTGATTGTGTTAGGCAATTCTTTCCATGAGCAGATTGCGGCTCTGGTGGCAAGAAAGAAAAAAATTCATCTGATTAAGTTTTCTATTTTAAGCCTAAGCTGGCTGCAAAAAAAACTGCAAAAATGGCTCTTAAACCGTGAGTATCAATTAAAATTGGAGCAATTTTTAAAACAAAGCCGGCGGCCGAAGGTTGATTTGGCCGGTACGGGAAGAGCGATTTTATTAAGCGCTGATTT
>DATEUG010000060.1:0-11440 GCA_035283225.1 Patescibacteria group bacterium
CTTAATCCCAAGCCAAAGCTCAAAAATATGATTGTTTTGGTCTTATTGGGAGCTTCGGGACTTTTAAGCTACTTAACCTATCTGCAGCTAAAATTTAACGATTGGCTGATTTTTGCCCACGCCCAGCCGGGATTCGGCGCCGGCCGGCAAGTGGACCAGATTGTGATGATCTACCAGGTGGTAGCCCGCTACGGCAAAATGCTGTGGACGGTGGCTCCGAATAACGATATCTTCCCGGTGCTATTGTTTGAGTTCATAGCTTCTCTGCTGGGTTTAGGTTTAATTACCTTTATTTGGTATAAAAAACTGTTAAAGCCCAGTTACTTAATTTATATAGTGCCGGCGTTTTTCCTGCCCACTTTAACCGGCAGTTTTGCCTCTATGCCCCGGTATTTATTAAGTTTGTTCCCGTTGTTTTACGTTCTGGCCACATTTAAATTAGGCAAATTTAAACCCGTCCTGGTGGCGGTTTTTATTCTGACGCTGGTTTGGGCTTTAATTCGCTTTACCCGGGGTTTGTGGGTGGCATGAAACAAAGAGTTTTAGTTACCGGCGGCGGCGGTTTTATCGGCAGCCATTTGGTGGAGCGTTTGGAGGCAACCGGTTTTGATGTCAGCGTGATTGACAATTTCGCCGTAAATTCTAAAGTTAAGTTGCCGGCTCGAGTTAAAATTTTCCGGGCGGATGTCAGTAACCCCAAAGTGAGCGATTTAGTCGTTAAGTTAAAACCACGAATTGTTTTCCATCTGGCGGCCGATAACCGGGTGACCAGTCCGCCGGAGGCAACGATTGCCTCCAACATTATTGGCACTTACAACTTGCTTAACGGAGCTAAAAAAGCCCAGGCGAAGCAGTTTATTTTTACTTCATCAGCAGCGGTTTATGGTGATTCGAAGAGGTTACCAATTAAGGAAACCGATCCCACACGGCCCATCTCGGCTTACGGAATTTCTAAGTTGACGGGAGAAGTTTACTGCGGCCTATTCCAAAAACATTTTTTAACTTCAATTTTCCGGTTTGCCAATGTGTACGGACCCAGGCAAAGTAGTGCGGCCGAAGGCGGAGCGGTGGCGATTTTTATTAGGAAAATGTTAACCGGTGAGCCATTAATAGTTTACGGTGATGGCCGTCAAACACGAGATTTTGTCTTTGTCGGCGATGTCGTCGACGCCTTAATGTTGGCATTAGAAAAGCATACTTCTTTTAAGGTAAACATTGGTTCAGGCAAAGAGGCGTCCATTAAAGAATTATTGTTTCAACTGGAAAGCTTAACCAAGATCAAACCAAAAATTAACAATCAACCCGCCCGGCCGGTGGAAATTGACCACAGTTTGTTTTCTCACGATTTGGCGACCAAGATTTTAGGTTGGCGGCCGGAAACGAATTTAACCCAAGGATTAAAGCTGACTTTAGACTATTATCAATCTTTATGAAACGACTAATCATTATTTTACCGGCGTTTAACGAGAGTACGGTGATTATCGGCGTGATTAAGGCGATTCGAACAGTGATTCCTGATTTTAAGTTAAAAACTGACATCGTTGTCGTTAACGACGGTTCATCCGACGACACCGCTAAAAAGGCGGCCGCGGCGGGGGCGTTTGTGCTTACACACAGGATTAATCGGGGCTTAGGGGCAAGTTTAGGCACGGGTTTAGCTTTTGCTAAGAAAGTTGGCGCTGATTTGGCTATTACTATGGATAGCGACGGACAGCATGACCCTGCCGATTTAAGGCAGATGTTGAAGCCGCTAATTTCCGGCAAGGCTGACGTAGTTATCGGCAGTCGGCTTTTGAATAGAGAAGAAGAAATGCCATTCTTAAGGAGACTAAACAATAAAGCCTTTAACGGTTTAACCTGGATATTATTTGGGATTTTGACAACCGATTCGTTGTCCGGATTTCGCGGTTTTTCAAAAAAAGCCATAAATAATATTGGTTTGAAAACTGAACGGATGGAAGTTTCCAATGAATTTTTCTCAGAGATTAACAAACACAAACTTAAATTTACTGAAGTGCCGATCAAGGTGATTTATACGCCGTATTCAATTGCCAAGGGGGTCAAACCGGGCAATGTATTTGCTATTATTTTTAGGCTTCTGTTAAGATTAGTACGCTGATATGATCTTAAACTTTGTTCCGGTGCAGATTATTTTTGGCCTGTTTTTAGTTTTTGCCGTTTCCCGGGTGTTATTAAGGTTAAAAGACGGCAGTTTAACTTTTGGAAATTTTATTTTTTGGACTGGTTTGTTTATTCTGGCTTTAATTGGTGTCTTTAGGCCGGAACTGACCTCGTTGCTCGCCCAAAGATTGGGGATTAACCGGGGCAGCGACGCGGTTGTTTATGGCTCAATCGTCTTGATGTTTTACCTGATTTTTAGAACTAATATTTTACTCGAAAATTTACGCCATGATCTGACAAAATTGATTCGACTGCTAGCCCTCAAAGACTCTGAAAAGAAATAATGAGGCTTCTTTTTCTAACCGAGTTTTATCCCCAAAATAAACGCTTGGTTTACACAGGTGGAGTTGAGGTGAGGACTTATCATGTGGCTGAAAGGGCAAAAAAAGACTTCGCCGTAAAAATTATTTCCAGCAATTCTTCCCACGTACCGGCCACTCCAGGTTCGATTTTAAGCCGCCTAATGTATCTTTGGACGTCTTTTTGGCAGGCGTTTAACACCCCGTTTGATTTAATTGAAGGGAGTAATTTTGTGACCTATTGGCCGGCTTTTCTAGCGGCTAAAATTAAAGGCAAGCCGGTGGTAGCCTGGATTCCTGATGTTTTAGGCAGACGTTGGTTTGACTTTGGTTTTTTAGTTGGTCTATTTGGCTGGCTGGCTGAAATTATCGCTTTAAAACTGCCTTGGGATGCATTGATTGCCTTAAGTAACTCCACTAAAACCAAGTTGACAAATCACGGGGTGCCGGCGTCAAAAATTACCGTTGTTTATGCCGGAGTTGATCCTCAAGAGTTTCAGTTTAAGAAACCTCAAAAGTTCTCGGCGCCGACAGTGATTTGCATCGCCAGATTGGTGGGGACTAAAAGAGTGGTTGATCTAATTGAAGCTTTTAATCAGTTGTTAAAGTCCGTGCCCCGGGCGAAATTAATTATTGTCGGCCGCGGTCCAAAGAAAAAGCAACTTCTTGAACTTGTTAACCAGCTGGAATTAACTGGTTCGGTCAGTTTTTATGAGAATTTGTCCCGGCAAGAATTGCTCCAACTTTTATCCCGCTGCCAACTATTGTGTTTACCTTCTGTAGTTGAAGGTTTTGGTTTAGTCACGATTGAGGCAATGAGTTTAGGAATTCCGGTGGTTTTGGCTGATATTCCGATCAATCGTGAAGTAACCCAGTCGGGTAAGGGAGCGGTGTTTTTCAAGCCGGCAGATGCCGGCGATATGGCAGAAAAAATAAAGCAACTGTTAACCGATAAAAAACTTTACCGGCAAAAAGAGGGGGAAACTAAAAATGTAGCCGGTATTTATCGTTGGCCCGACATTTATCGCCAAACCAAGCAAGTTTATTTACAAGCGCTCAAATGAAAATAACTATTATTCTTGATGCTTGGCAGCCATTAGTCGGCGGCGGGCAAAAGTTATTTTGGAAATTAGCTTCTGGTTTGGTTGGGCGCGGCTACCAAGTGACGATCATTGCCCGGGCTCTAAATTACCAGGGCAAAAAGTATGTTCAAGACGAGTCATTTTTTGACGGCAAACTTAAAGTAGTTAGAATCGGTCCGGCGACCAGCTGGCCGAATTTATTCGGTCGCTTGTGGTTTATTTTTTCAGCCGTGCCTGCCGCCATAAAAACTAACCCTGACATTTTTATGGCTTCAAGCTTTTTGCCTGGAGTCTCACTTCAATTAATTAAATTATTCAGTTCACGTCCGAAAGTGTTGGTGGCGATAGGATTTGGGGTAAGCCGATTTTTAATCTGGTTAGAAAAACTGATCACCCAAGTTTTTAAGTACGATTTGCTGATTACCGATGATCAGCCCTTTTTTAACTTGATGAAAGATAAGCGGCCTATTAAATACATTGTTAACGGTGTTGATATTCCTAAGGGTGCGCCAAAGTTTACCCAGCACCAGAAAGGTGCTGGGTTTACCTATCTTTTTGTCGGCCGCAACGAGTCGCGCAAAGGTTTGCCGGTTTTAAGACAAGCTTTTATAAAAGTCAAAAAACAGTTTCCTGAAGCTCAACTAAAATTAATAGGCCCTGGTTTAAAAAAGGTCAGCGATGAAGAACTTAACCGGACAATGTTGTCGGCCGACGTTTTGGTCTTGCCGTCTTTGCGTGAAGGCCATCCCTTGGTATTGTTTGAAGCCTGGGCACATCAGTTGCCAGTGATTGCCACCAATGTCGGCAGCGTTGCCCGCTTTGTGAATGCTGATAACGGTTATCTGGTGCCATCAGGTGATGTTCAAGCCTTGGCTCAGGCGATGATTCAGGCTCAGGAAAATAAAAATCTTTCAGCCATGGGAGAAGCGGGCTATGAAATGGTTAAATCCGGCTACACCTGGGAAAAAACAGTTGATCGTTACGATCAAGCTTTAAAAGTATTGACAATGGATGTACAAAATGGTACCCTCTAAAAGTATAACAAAATTAAAACTTGAGTTTAGTGAGGAGAAAAATTTAATGCTTCATGAAACTCGAGGGGTAAACTTTAACGATGCAATTAAAGTTATTACTAAGCATAAAATTATTGCCAATATACAGAATAGAAATTATCCTAATCAAAGAATTTTAATAATCAAAATTAAAAACTATATTTACGCTGTCCCCTGCGTTATTAACAAGAAAAAGGGAACAATTTTTTTAAAAACAATTTACCCTAGCAGGATATTAACTAAAAAATATTTAAAGAAAGGATAAAATATGATCAAGAAGAAAATTATTCTAGACAGCCAAGAAAAAAGAATTGAAAGGGCGCTGGAGAAAGGTGATTTTGTTCCTTCTCCGGATTCCAGGGAAATCAATAAATTGATTAAAGAGGCGGCAAAAAATTATCAGGAGCTGTCTAAAACCAAAAGAATCACCATTCGGGTTAAACAGGCTGATTTAATTAAAGTTAAAGTTAAGGCTAAGCAGAATAATATACCTTATCAAAGACTGTTAAACGCTTTAATCAGACAATTTGCTGAAGGCAGGACTTTACTTAGATTTTAATTCGTTTGGCTGCGCCAGTAATCCAGGGTGTCTTTTAGGCTGGAATCAAGACTATATTGTGGCTGCCAGCCCAACGATTTAAGTTTTTGATTATCTCCGGTAATACTATCCGGGTCATTCTGTCTAAGACGGTTATCAAGGCTGATAACTTCAAAGTCAATTTTTGACAAGCTTTTAAGTTTCTCAATAATTTCTTTTAAGGAATAACCTTGGCCTGAGCAGACATTATATGTTTCACCGTTTTTGCCATTTTGCATCAGCAGCCAGTAAGCTGACACGGCGTCGCGAACGTCAGTAAAGTCGCGTCGGATGTCTGGATTGCCAACTTTAAGTTCTGCTTCGGCTTTCCCTACCTCCATCATGGCAATCTGGCGGCAGAAGTCAGTCACTACAAATCCCGGTGATTGACCTGGGCCAATTAAATGAAATGTCCTGGTGGTGATAATTTCCAGCCCGTAACTGTCAGCTAGGGTTTTACCGATCAATTCCTGGGTAAGCTTACTTAAGCCGTAGCCAGTTAATGGTTTAAGCTGATAATCTTCAGAAATTGGTTTTTGGCTTGTTTTGTACTGCGCATTGGTGCCGGTGATTAATATTCTTGGTTTGGTTTTAAGGCTTGCGGCGGCTTCAATTAAGTTAACGGTGCCAAACAGATCCACTTTAAGATTGTCTACTAACGATTGATCAATAAGTTGGTCACTTCTTATCAAGGGACTGGCTAAATGGAAAATAAAATCCGGTTTTTCCTCAGTTAACACTGCCTGTAATTGTTTTTTATCTGTCAAATCGGCTTGATGATATTTATTTTTTGACCGATCAATGCCGGTGACGGTAACGTTTTCTTTTTCAAGTAAGACGGTCAAATGCCGACCGCTAAAGCCGCCAATGCCGGTAATTAAGGCTTTCATATCTTAAAGTATAATACAGATATGACTATTTCGGTGGTGATGGCGGTCCATAATCAGTTAAGGACTTTACCGGCGGCCTTAGACAGCATTTTAGGTCAAACCCTTAAAGACTGGGAATTAATTTTAATCGCTGACGGCTGCGATACGGAAACAGAACTTTATCTGGTCAAATATTCCCATCAAGATTCGCGGATTAAACTTATAATCAACCGAAAACATCTTGGGCTAACAAAATCATTAAATAAGGGGATTAAAATCGCTAAGGGCAAGTATATTGCCAGAATGGATGCTGATGATGAGGCTTTGCCGTCGCGCTTTACCAAACAGGTTGAATATTTAAATTCCCACAGGCAAGTTAAATTGCTGGGCACGGCCGCTAACCTGATTGATGCTGACGGTAAACCGCTGGGGATAAAGCGTTTTGCCAGCGACCATGAGCATTTAAGGCAAGCGATTTTGAGTTATTGTCCGTTTGTCCACCCCACCTGGATGGTTTTAACAGAATCCCTGCGTGAACTTGGTGGGTATAATCAGGACTTTCCTTTTGCCCAAGATTATGAACTGGCACTACGAATTGCCGGGAAATATGAAGTAGCCAATTTACCCGAACCACTTTTGAATTACCGGGTCAACGATCCTGCGGCGATTTCCATTTACCAGCTTAAACAACAGGAAAAACTGGCCTTAAGGGCCCGCTTCCTGGCTTTGACTGATTATGGTTATTCCTGGTTAGAAAGTTGGAAGTTAGTCAAACCCCTGTTATCCTATTTAGTGCCCGCCAAAATTAAAAGAAAGATATATCAAAAGTTCTTCTGGAACCTGAATTAAAATGAATAAAGCGGCGATCTTAATCGGAGTGGTAATCCTGATTTCCGGTTTAATCTACGGCCTTTTAAGGTTGATGGCCCAGCCGCCGGCTGTACCCCAAGCTTCTCCAGAGACCAGCCCCGAAGCTGCTTTTGTCATTGATCAGTTCACCGTCGGCTGGCAGGAATACAAAAATGATCAGCTGGGTTTTCAACTAAAGTATCCGGCAGACTGGAAGTATCTTCCTCCGGCTACTTTTTCTAAGGATGGAGCCTATTTTAAGGTCAGCGTTGAGCTGGTTAAATTCCAAAACCTAAGCGACTATCCGATCATTGAAGATCTTCAAAAAGATGGTTACGAGAAAATTGATTTGGAAACAGCTAACGGCAAAGCCAAATTGATGTTGACTAATCATAACGACAAAGATTTAGCCAATATGTTTCTGATTCATAATGGTTACTTTTACCGTTTAACCTGGAATGCCGTTCCTGAATTAAGGCATCAATACGCCGAGACGTTTAAGCAAATGGTTGCCAGTTTTAAATTTCTTTGAATTTAGTCAGAGATTGAAAATATTCTTTTAATCCAGATTCTAAATCCACTTTTGGCTGCCAGTTGATCTTTTTCTTGATTTTATCAATGTTATACCGGTTTTTATCTACATCATGAGGGCGGGCCACGCCGGAATAGGTGATCTTGCCGCGGATGCCGGTAATCTTTTCCATTAACTTGACCAGGTCAGCCAGAGGAGTCGGCTTGGGGTAGGCGACATTGTAAACGTCTCCGGGTTTGGTTTTAGCTTGAGCTAATTTGATATAAGCGTCAACCACATCAGAAACGTAAATGTAGCTTCTTTCAATGCCCGGCTTGGTTAAGGTTAGGGGCTTGCCGTTAATTAAATGGGTGGCAATCACCGGCACAATGTACTTCGTGTCTTGGCCGCGACCATAAACATTCGAGGTTCTTAAAACCAAAGTGTTAACTTCATAAACACGGCTGTAAAATTGACAAGATTTTCCTCCCAAATATTTGGAGTAGGCATAATGCGTGCGGGGGTTTTCCCGATCCGACTCCTTTTTGTAATCGGTATAAGGCTGATCGTAAACATAGGTAGAAGGGAAAATCAATTTAGCCCCAACACGGCGGCAATACTCTAAGACATTTATGGTTCCGGCCACATTAACCTCGTAGGCTTGATAAGTATTTTCATTAGAATCTTTATATCCGGAAACCGCGCCCAGGTGGAAAACCACATCTACTGGCTGGAGTTTGGCAAAATGACGGTAATTGGTAATAAGTTGACCTTTTTTCCTGGAAAACCAGATTACTTTTACCCCTTTTTGCTTTAAAGCCTTAATTAAATGTTGACCAATAAAACCGTTGCTACCGGTGACTAAAGCTGACCGCATAGGGCCAATTTTAACATATCTTTGGGTTATAATAGGCAGTAATGCTGTCTGTTTGTTCACCCCAACTGGGTTTATCCCCCGAATCAAATTCCGGCGGGGAAGTTTATGATCGGGAAGTAATCAGCAGATTATGCCGCCGAGGCATCAAAATCTACACTCTTTTGCCAAAGGGCAGGCTTCATTCCAAAGTAAAAAATCTGACAGTAGAATTTTCCCGGCTTGGCTCCTACGTGCCGCCACATCTTTTCAGCGCCGCCGCTCTCCCTTATTTGGTAAAAACCTACAAAAAACACCACTTTGATCTTTTGCGAATCCATAATCTTTATTTTTTAAGTTTTGCCGCCGCCGCCTTCAAGGCAAAGTTTCATCGAGTGCCATTGGTGGGATCGCTTTTACACCTTGAAGATGGAGTTAACCATTTATTGCTTAAATCAACGATTAACAAATATGATCACCTGGTTACCATTAGCCAAAGCACCAAAAGGGAAATTATTAAGTGTTACCAGTATCCGGAAAATAAAATCACGGTGGCTTATCCGGGTGTAGATAGCAGATTCACCCCGCACCGCAAAAAGGGTGGGCGGTTCACAATTATGTTTGTCGGTGGCTTGAAACCCAGGAAAAACCCGGAGTTTTTATTAAAAGTGATGGCAAAAATAAATCGGCCTGATGTAAAACTGGTTTTTGCCGGCGACGGCCCGTTGCGGGGCCGTCTAAAAGGCAAAAATGTCAGCGTCACCGGTTTTATTCCCGAAAATAAAAAGCCAGAACTTTATCATCAGGCAGACGTGGTGGTTTTGCCTTCAATTAAAGAAGGCTTTGGGATGACTTTATTAGAAGCAGGAGCCAGTGGCTTACCGGTAGTGGCCAGTAACGTCTGGTCAATGACGGAAATTGTCAAAGATGGTGAAACAGGATTTTTGGCAAAATTAAATGACGTTGATGATTGGTCAGACAAATTACTTCAATTAATTAAATCGCCGCAATTATGTAACCAAATGGGCGAATCGGGAAGAATTAGCGCCGCTAATTTCACCTGGAAAAGAAACATTAATAAGCAAATTAAGATCTATGAAAATCTTATTCTTTAACGAGTACTCGACTGCCCGGGCAGTTTCCGGAGCTGAGTACAGTACTCAAGAGTTAGCGAAGGCGCTGAAAGTTAAGATTTATTCGCCACCTTGGAAGAAAAACAAACCCGGAAAAGCACTGACTCCTTTGTGGTTTAATAACCCAATATATTGGATTTGGGCGGCTTACCATATAACTTGCGCAGTAAGGTCAAAAAAAATTGATTTAATTCATGTCCATGGCAAATACATTCAGTCGGGAGCAGTGATTGCCGGTTGGCTCACCGGCAAACCGGTGGTAACGACCGTACGCGACTTTAAATTTTTATGCCCCCTGGCTTTATGCTTTACTCACGGACGCAAGCACTGCAACTGGGAATATTATTTGACTAAGGAAATTTCTGAATATCAAGACCGTTATGGACGAGTTTCGGCCATTAAGCTGGTTATTGCCAAGCTTTTGCAGTTAAGAATGAAGTGGTGGCTTAACCGGTCGGCGAAAGTAGTAGCCGTCAGCCCGCAGTTAAAAAAGATTTACGAGGATAACGGAGTCAGAAACTTAACCTCCATTTACAATTTGCCTCCGGTTCGACTCGCTCCGCTCGCTCACCGCTATAGCCCAAAGAATAGAAAAACTCTTTTATCAGTCGGTAAGCTTTCTTACGGTAAGGGAACGGACAGTCTTATTGAAGCAATGAGAAAATTACCGCAAGTTAAATTAATTTTGGCTGGAGAATTAAATCCTAGCCTAAAAGTTGATTTTCCTGGAAATGTTGAATATTTGGGTAAGATTAGCCATGAACAGGTGTTAAAACTGTATGGCAAGGCTGATGCGTTTGCGATTTTATCCCGCTGGCCGGAACCATTGAGCCGGGCAGGATTAGAGGCTTTGGCCGCCAGTTTGCCGATTATTGCCTCAAATAGAGGTGGTAACCAGGAACTGATAACGGATAATGGTATTATAGTTGACCCAGATGATGTCGACGGGGTGAGAGCGGGTATAAAGAAGCTGTTAAGTTCAGATTTAAACAGGTTTTCCCAAAACAGTTTAAAACTTTACCAAACCAGATTTTCCCGCACCAAAATTATTGATCAACATTTGAAGTTATACCAAGACTTAATATGAATTTGGGCGTTTTGTTATCACCCGGCGACAGTTTGACCAAACAGAGTCAGTCCGGCCAGCTGGAGCGTTTAGTAACTTATTATTTAAAGCCTTACGCGGCTGCCTTTGATAAGGTTTTTCTTTTCAGTTACGGCGATAAAAACTTTAACGGAATTCTTCCGGCCGGTGTTAAATTGGTGACCCGGCCCTGGCCTAAAGAAGTAATTAACCGGGTGAATGTCTTCCGGGTGTTTCAGGCAGTCGGCGGTTTGCCGGCAGTTTTTTCCGGTAAACCGTTTGTGGTCACTTATGGCTATGATTATCCCGGCTTTGCCTTTCTGGAAGGGAAATGGCTGATTGCTCTGGCCATGAAATTAATTTTAACCCTAGTTTTGTTTCGGGCAAAAAAGATCATCATTACCACTAAAGACAGTTTGTCCTTGATTAAGCCTTGGCAAGATAAAGCAGTTTTGATTCCCAATGGGGTTGACCCGAATGTTTTTAAACCTGCCTTGCCGGCAGGCAGGCCAGGAGGGATTCGCGATTCTTGGTTAGTGCTATCCGTTGGCCGCCTGGTCAAGCAAAAAAATCACCAGCGGCTCATTGAAACAGTGGCTCACAGTAAATATCGGGAGAAAATTAAATTGGTGATTATCGGTCGCGGTCCGCTTAAGTCTGACCTTAGATCTCTGGCAATAAAACTAAAGGTTAATCTAAAAATTATTGACAATCTGCCTCACCGTCAACTGGTTGGCTGGTACCAAAAGGCGGCGGTGTTTGCTTTGACCTCTTTTGCTGAGGGTCAATCTAAAGCCTTGCTAGAGGCCATGGCTTGCGGTTGTGCCACCCTCACTACTCAATTTTCCGGCAATCCTGCCGGTGGCCTACCGGAAACAGAATTAACGACTGAATTAGACAAATTAATTAGTAGTGAAAGTTTGCGTCGGGAGCGTGGAGTTGAAGGCAGA
>DATEUG010000061.1:0-5757 GCA_035283225.1 Patescibacteria group bacterium
GGCTCCCATCAGAAACGGCCGGGGAACGAAATATAAAGTTTTGGAAGCGATGGCTGCTAAAACGCCGGTGGTAACGACGGGCTTAGGGATTGAAGGGATTGATGCTGTTAACGGGGAGTCGGTGCTTTTGGCAGAAAGCCCAAAAGATTTGGCTGATAAAGCGATAGCCGTGTTAACTAATCAGGTTTTGGCCAAAAAATTAGCTGACAACGCCAAACGCTTAATTATTCAAAAATACAGCTGGAGCGTTATTTCCAAACGCTTAGACAGGATTTATCAAACCCTAGGAGAGAATTAATGGATTTATCAGTGGTCATTGTCAATTACAAAACCCGGGATTTAACTTTGCAAACTTTGACATCAGTTTTTGAGGCGATAAAAACCGCCGACGCTAAAGCTAAGACGGTCAAAGTGGAAGTGATTTTGGTCGATAACGCTTCGGCCGACGACACACCTAAAATCGTTCGCCGCCGCTTTCCTGAAACTCAAGTGATTGCCAGTAAAAAAAACCTCGGGTTTGCCGGCGGCAATAACTTAGGAATTAAGTCTGCCTCAGGCAGATATGTTTTACTTTTAAACTCAGACACCTTGGTGAACAAGGATACTTTTACCAAGATGATTAAGTTTATGGATGAGAACCCAAAAGTCGGTTTATCTACCTGCAAAGTCAGGTTGTTTGCCGGCGGCATTGACCCGGCCTCACACCGGGGCTTTCCGACTCCCTGGGCGGCTTTAACCTATTATTCGGGCTTAGAAAAACTCTGGCCTAAATCCCGGCTTTTTGGACAGTACCATCAGGGTTGGAAGGATTTAAAGACCACCCATGAGATTGATACTCCGGTCGGCGCTTTCTTTTTTTTAAGGCGTGAAGCCTTAAAACAGACAGGTAATTTAGATGAAGCCTTTTTTATGTACGGCGAGGATATTGATCTGGCCTTTCGAATTAAATCGGCCGGCTGGGAAATTATCTATACCCCGATCACCTCGATTACCCACCTTAAAGGCGCATCAGGACTTAACAAAAAAGTTCAAAATCAATTAACCGCCGAAGCTAAGGCGATTAGAATCCGGACAGTGACTAATTTTTTCGAAGCGATGAAGCTTTTCTACCAAAAGCATTACCGCAAACGCTATCCTTTTGTACTTGCTTGGCTGGTCTGGTCGGGGATTGACCTTTTAAAAACTTTAAGAATTGTTTCGATAAAACTCAAATGAAAAAAAAGCTGTTACTTGATTGCCGGTTCTGGGGTCCGTCTCACACGGGCTTAGGCCGATACACCGAAAGCTTGACTAAGGCCCTGCATCAACTGCCGCTAACGAATTGGCAGGTTTATTGCCTAATTAATCCAGGGCAAAAGAGAAGTATTTTAAAAGCCCTGCCCAAGTTTGAACCGATTCTGGTGTCGGCCCGACCCTACTCTTTTAAAGAACAACGGGAGCTGCCCGGGGTGGTTAAGCGGCTTAAACCAGATTTAACCCACTATCTTCACTTTAATGTACCGCTATTTTCTCCCCAGCCGTTTGTGGTGACGATTCACGATTTGATCAAGCATCACTCTAAGGGTTTTAACACCACCACCCGAACAATTTTTACCTACCCGTTTAAGCGTTTGGGTTACCATGCGGTGGTCAGTCGAGCAGTTAAGAGTGCCCGGCTGATTATCGCCCCCAGTGCTTGGGTAAAAAAAGATATTTTGGCTCACTACAAACTTGCCGCTGCTAAAATCAAAGTAGTGGCTGAAGCGGCCGCGTCAGCTTACTTTAAATCTACGTCCGCCGATAAAAAGCTGGCACCAAAAGAACCATATTTTATCTACGTCGGCAATGCTTACCCTCACAAAAACGTACTTCAACTAATTAAAGCAATGCAGGTTTATAACCACAGTACTTCAAAGCCGGTGAAATTAGTAATTATCACTGCCAAAGATTTTTTCTACCAGCAGTTAAGATTAAAAATCCGTGAACTGAAAGCTCAAAATTTAGTCTTGATCCAGGGATTTACCAGCGATCGGGAATTGCGGGCCTTGCTCCATTATTCGCTCGCCTTTATTACTGCTTCAAAATTTGAAGGCTTTGGTCTGCCCGGCTTAGAAGCAATGGCAGCCGGAACCTTAACTCTGGCTTCTAACCGTACCAGCCTGCCTGAAGTCTACGGTGAGAGCGCTTGGTATTTTAATCCGGACAAACCGGACGAAATCGTTCGAGCCATTACTCGCGTAATCAAACTAACCCGCAGTCAAAGACTCCGCCGAATCAGTCTGGGTCGGAAACATGCGAAAAAATTCTCGTGGAACGAGGCCGCTCGTCAAACTTTTCAAATTTATGAAACTAGCCTTAATTTACGATCGGGTCAATAAATTCGGCGGCGCCGAAAGAATATTACTGGCTTTACACCGGCTTTGGCCTGACGCTCCGCTTTTTACCGCGGTTTATGATCAAACTAAAGCCCCTTGGGCCAAAAAATTTGATGTCCGACCCAGTTTTTTACAAAACTTCCCGGGGGCCAAAAGTAATCATGAGCTTTATCCCTGGCTGACCCCTCTTGCTTTTGAGAATTTTGATCTAAACGGCTTTGATGTGGTTTTATCTGTCACCAGCGCTGAAGCCAAGGCAGTCATTACCAAACCTCAAACTCTGCACCTTTGTTACTGTTTAACTCCGACTCGGTATTTATGGTCACACTCAAAGCACTATCTTGAATCTAGTTTGGGCTGGGGTTTAAAACCAATGCTGAATTATTTAAAGCGCTTTGATTTAGTGGCCGCTAATCGTCCCGATGCTTATGCGGCCATTTCCCAAACCGTGGCTAAAAGAATCAAGCGTTATTACCGGCGCACTGTCCCGGTAATTTACCCGCCGATCGACACGGCTAAATTTGCCCGCCAAGTTAAAAACGTCAGCTTAAACAATGTGCCTGTAAATTATCATTTACTGGTGGGACGGTTAGTTTCTTACAAAAGCCTTGATTTGGCGATCAAAGCCTTTAACCGCCTCAAGTTACCCCTGGTAATTGTTGGTCATGGCCGGGAGCAAGCAAAACTTATTCAAATGTCCGGTCCGACGATAACCTTTTTTAATAAAGTAAGTGAAAATGATTTAATTTACCTTTACCAAAATGCCCGAGCGCTCATTATGCCCCAGGAAGAAGATTTTGGTTTGGCGGCGGTCGAAGCCCAAGCCGCCGGCACACCGATCCTGGCTTTAAACCGGGGCGGGGCTATAGAAACTGTGGTTAACGGCAAAACCGGAATCTTATTTGATAGGCCTGCGGTTGACAGTTTGACAGCGACTGTGAAAAAATCTAATTCACGCGCCTGGGATAGAAAAGTGATAAAAGCTCAAGCGAAAAAATTTGATGTTAAAAACTTTAACCAAGCATTTACCCAATGGGTGGAGGAAGAATGGCTGAAGCACCAGCAGAATTTGAAACAAAAGTATTAATCATGTGCGGCGGCAAGGGGACGCGGATGTGGCCGATTAGCAACTTAAACCACCCCAAGCAGTTTGAGAGTTTACTGGGTAATCAATCGATGTTTCGCCAAACTGTCGAGCGGGTGTTGACCGGTTTTAAACCTGAAGACATTTACATTGCCACCAGTGAATCTTTTGGCGAGCATTTAATCAAACAAGCGCCGGAAGTACCCGAAACTAACTTTGTTTTGGAACCGGCGATGCGCGATAACCTGGGGGCAGTCGGACTGGCCACCGCTGTTATTAACAAGCGTCACCCAAAGGCGGTAATGATTATGCTCTGGGGGGCCGACCACCTGGTCCAAAAGCCGGAAGCGTTTATGGCGGCAATCAAGCAGGCGGCCGAACTGGCTCATAAAAATGAAGTCATCGTCCACGTCGACACACCGCCAACTTATCCGTCGGTCCACAACGGCTGGATTAAAATCGGGGAGCAAAGAGAAGCGGTCAATGGCCACAAGGTTTACGACTTTGAGAAGCAGGTGGAAAAACCCGATGAAGCCACGGCCAAGAAATTTTTTGCCGACAAAAGCTACTTAATCCACGTTGGCTACATGGCCTTCAAGCCGTCGCTTTTATTAAGTTATTACCAAAAATATGCACCAGTTGCAGACAAAATTTTGCAAAAAATCGCCCCGACAATCGATACTCCAGAGTTTATCCCGACCTTAAAAGCCGAATACCCCAAATTTGAAAAACAGTCGGTGGATTACGGCTTGTTTGAAAAACTGCCGCCTAAAAGCCAGTGGGAACTGCCGGCAGACATGGGCTGGGTGGATGTCGGCACCTGGGAACTTTTGTACCAAGGATTACCAAAAGACAAAGACGGCAACGTCATCATCAATAAGTCTAAGGTTAATTTAATTGACACCCGAAATTCCCTGATTATCGGTAAGGATGAAGGGATTGTCGGCGTCATCGGTTTAGAAGGGATGATTGTGGTTGATACTACCGAGGGTTTATTGGTTTGCCCGATGAATCAGGCCCCCAAGGTAAAAGAGCTTTATTCCAAGTTGTACGAGTAATAAATGTATCAACCGATTAAACGCTTATTGGATATTATATTTGCCGTTTTATTGGCAATTGTCTTTTTCCCGGTCTGGCTGGTAGTGCCTTTATTAATCTGGATCGACTCCGGCTCACCGGTGATTTACAAACACCAGCGGGTGGGTCAAAACCAGAAAGCTTTTTGGCTGTATAAATTTAGAACCATGATCAAAAATGCTGACGATGTTTTGTATAAAAAGAACAAAAAGTTGCTTCAACAGTTTAAGCGCCATGACTGGAAGCTTAAAAATGACCCGCGGGTGACCCGTTTGGGCCGGCTGTTAAGGAATTTAACCATTGATGAATTTCCCCAGATAATTAATGTTTTAAAAGGGGAAATGAGTTTGGTCGGACCCCGGGCCTACATTGCCAGGGAACTTAAAGAGCAGACAAAAAAATACCCCAAAACTAAATCGATGATGGCCACGATTTTTACCGTCAAACCTGGAATAACCGGTCCCTGGCAAACTTCCGGCCGCAACGAAATCCCCTTTGACAAGCGGGCAAAAATGGACCTTAATTACGCCAAACGGTATAATTTAATTTCAGATTTATTAATCATCTTGCGAACGCCAAAAGCAATGCTGTCCAAATGGTAAATTTTTCAAGCCTCAAAGCCAATCTTCAAGCGAAACTGTCTCCGATATTTAAAAACCGCAAGCTCTGGCTGGTGTTAGCCGGAATTTTGGCTGTTTACCTGATTTTAAGTCTTTATCTATTGATTGTCGGTTTAAGTCTTAAAGGGACAATGGCTAAAACTATTACTGCAGTTAGGGCTGGTGGGGCGGCGATTCAGGCCAAAGACTTAGCCGGAGCCGAGAGCCAATTAAACGAAGCCAAAAACGGACTTAAAAGTATTTCCGGCCGCTACCGATTGGTTGACTGGATTAGATTTGTACCGCTTTTGGGCGGCTATGTGGCTGACGGCCGGCACGGGATTAACGCCGGCTTAACCGCTTTTGATACCGGCCAAATTGTGATCGAAGCGATTAAACCCTACGCCGATGTTTTGGGTTTTTCGGGTGCGGCTACCCAGCAGCAGGTGGAATCGGCCGAAGACAAAATCATTTTCATTTTAGAAACTCTGGATAAAATCTCGCCCCAGCTGGAAACAGTCGGGGCCAAATTCACTGAAATTGACAAGGAAATAGCGGCCATTAACCCCAAACGCTACCCCCAGTCATTCCGGGGTATGCCCATTCGATCCCAGCTAACGACTTTGCAAACCAGTTTAGATTC
>DATEUG010000062.1:0-6759 GCA_035283225.1 Patescibacteria group bacterium
CATTACCAACGAAGCTTTACTGGAATTGAAGGTCGATATTTTGGCCCCGGCCGCTTTGGAAAACCAAATTACCGGTAAAAACGTCAACCGGATTAAAGCCAAATATATTTTGGAGATTGCCAATGGGCCGGTAACGCCGGAAGCGGACGCGGTGCTTCACAAAAAAGGGATTATTAGTTTGCCGGATGTCTTAGTCAACGCCGGGGGGGTGACGGTGTCTTACTTTGAGTGGGTGCAAAACAACATGGGCTATTACTGGGAGAAGGCAGAAGTGTTTTCAAAACTTAAGAAATTGATGGATAAAGCCTTTAGTCAAATGTGGGCCACGTATACAAAAAAGAAGGTCACTCCCCGGATGGCGGCCTATATTTTGGCCCTTGACCGGGTAGTCAAAGCCATGCAAACTAGGAACAGTAATGGCTAAGAAAACTTCGAAACAAACCCCTCAGATTTTGCAAATTGTATTGGTTGGTCTTTTAGTGGCTGCCGCTTTTGCGATTGGCATGATGTGGAGTCAGCTGCAGGCCTTGAAAGGCGGCAAAACAGGCTCGACCCAACCCCCGACTGCTCAACCGGAAGAAATAACCGAACTAACTGAAGCCCAATGGCAGCAAGTGTTAACTAACCCGGCCGCTGCCTGGGGAAGTGAAGATGCACCAGTTACTATAGTTGAATTTACTGACTACCAATGCCCGTTTTGCGAGCGGCATTTCACTGAAACTGCCGGCTTGATCGACCAAAACTACATTGCTACCGGAAAAGTACGCTATCTGGTCCGCGATCTGCCTTTGCCTTTCCACCCCAACGCCCATCCGGCGGCTGAAGCGGCCCGCTGTGCCGGGGAGCAGAATGCTTATCAGGGATATCACGACTTATTGTTTATCAATCAAGCCGCCTGGATTGAGTTAACTGATCCGGCTACCACTTTTAAAACTTATGCCGGTCAGCTTAACTTAAACGCGGCCCAGTTTGCCAGCTGTTATGATACCGGTAAATACGTTAGCGCTGTTGATAGCGACGCGGCTTTAGCCGGACAAGTTGGTGCCAACGGCACTCCCACCTTTTTCATCAATGGTAAATTATTGGTAGGGGCTCAGCCCTACGCTGCTTTCCAGGCTGTAATTGACGCGGCTTTAAACCAGTAATTAGATTGCCTTAGAACAGTTAATCCCTGCCGGGAGGCAGGGGTTTTGTGTATATTGTGATATAATCGCGGCAAATTATGACCGTTCAGCCAACTAGCGTGATAACCAGTGGTTCAAAAGAGCGGGGCGCTGTACCGACGCGATACATAAATAAAGAAGAGATTTTTGCGGGGATCAAGAGCTCTCAATTGGCCGCTGTCCGTCAAGGGCTTGGCTTAACCGATGACACCTGGCTGTTGGCGCTCAATTTTTTAGATAAAAAATCCAAGATTCGTCAATATGCTCCTTTCGAAAAATTTTTGGGAGAAACAGAAAAGCGTTTAGAGTATGGAATTTTCGGGAAAGTGATTCTTGAAATAGCTTTAATAGCGGATGAGTATAGAGGAAAAAATAGAGTATATAGGCCTGAAGTAGAAGATGCTTCAGCTTTTATGAGAATGATTGAATCTGATAAGAAAAGTAAAATGAAATTACCCTTATCGACTACTGATCTATTAGCTTTGGCGGTAGAGGCAGAAAATGTTAGCATATACGAAAAACCTGAACTGGTAATCCAATTGGAAGATATTGATACTGATCAAATGTGGGAACGGATTTTTACTCCAGTCCAAACAGCTTTGGCAGTGATGACCACGCAAGCTGCCGGTAGAAAAGAAGATTTAATTCAAAACGTCGCATCATTTTCTTCAATTGTAGAGGTGTTAACGAGACAAAATCTGCATTGGCTAACGGCTTTAGCTAAGATTAAACCGTTATCAGATTGGAAAGAAGAATTTTTAGTGGCCGGTTTTGATTATGACACACTGATTCATTTTGGTATTGAGCGGCCGGAGAGTGAAGTTGCCAGGCGATTGAAAACAGCCATTGATAAAAAAGATGAAACCGAAAGGGAAAGAATAATTTCCCAATTATTATCTGCCGATCAAACGAATTGGAAAGCTATTTCTAAAGCGGAAATTAATTTTAAGGTAGGGAGATTTATCGGCGACCATAGCCATCTCTTTGTAAATGACTTGGAAATGCTGATAGGAAAGTTAACAGAATACCTGGATCAGCCTCTGATAACTAGCGGGAACAAGTCGTCCGCTATCGGGCGCGGCGTGGCTAGTGTTTTATCGACGGCAGAATATGAACAGATTAAAATCGGTGAGATAGCAACAAGCAATCTTTTTACCAAAATAATGAAAATCCACAAAGAGTGGTTAAGGATCAATACTAAAGAATCAAGTATTTACTCTTCTTCTCAGCCGGAGGAAAGTGGCTGGATAGGGTTAGTACGCGAATTAACTAATGGTCATAAAATTAAACCGGTCGATGTTAACCAGCGCGAGTTTGACCAATATGTCGAGATAATCATAAGAAGAAACCATCGCCATCGAGAAAGCGCTTTTGAAGATTAATAAAAACTTAAAGTATAATTAGGTTATGCGGAAGCTTCTTCTCGTAATTTTCTTTAGCTTATTTTCTGTTGCTCCTGTTTTGGCGCAAGTGCCGGCGACAGAATCGGCCACCACAGCCACCACGGCAGGAAGTCTGCAGATTGAGCAGGTAACCAAAGCCGATATTACCGAGAGAACCTCGCCGATTAAAGGTAAGCTCGAAGCTTATTTGGATGAAAAGATTCCCGGACCCTTAACTTGGTATAACTTTTTACAGCACGGTATTCGGATTGCCGTTGACCAGGGAGTTAGCCCCAACACGATTGTGTTAGTTTTATTGTTTCCCCTGATTGCCGCCTTGATTGCCGCTGCCAGGCACTTAATCGGCATCACCGGTTTTGGCATTTTTGTGCCGGCCATGTTGGCCGTAGCCTTGCTGGCCACCGGCATTCGGGTTGGCTTGATTTTGTTTGTGGTCATTTGGCTGGCAGCCACCATCGCTCGGTTTGTTACCAAGAAATTAAGGCTGCAGTATTTACCCAGAATGGCCTTACTCATGTGGTTAGTGTCTGTCGGGGTGCTGGCAATGATGGTCGGTGGGGTGAATTTAGGCTTTGGCAGCGTGTCAGCCGTGTCAATTTTTCCGATTTTAATCTTAATGTTATTAACCGAAAACTTTATTGAAGTTCAAACCGGCAAAAGCATGAGGGAGGCGATTGCGGTGACTTTACAAACCATGGTGATGGCGGTTGTAGCCGCCGGGTTGATGCGCTTGGACTTGGTCCAAAAGACGGTCTTACTTTACCCGGAGATTTCGCTATTACTTATCGCCCTGTTTGATGTTTATGTGGGCAAATACGTGGGTTTAAGAGCGTTGGAGTGGGCAAAGTTTAGAAAAATATCGAAGTGACTACCGACATCCTGGGCATGAATGCCCGCAACCACCTGTATCAGTCTAAGTACAATTCCCGAAAGGCTAAAAGAATTGCCGATTCCAAGCTAAAAACCAAAAAGATTTTACGGCAAGCCAAGTTAGGCGTGCCCATGCTTTACAGGATCTTTAAAAGTGTTGCAAAATTGGAGCATTTTGACTTTACTAAGCTTCCCGAAAGCTTTGTAGTTAAGCCCAGTCAGGGTTTAGGCGGCGAGGGGATTTTGGTGGTGGACGGCGGCCAAACGGTTGATGGTCAGCCGATCACTCCGGCTGACTTAAAGCTGCACATTTTGGATATTTTATCCGGCCGTTACTCCATGCTGGATCTGCCCGACAGAGCCTTTATTGAAGAAAGGGTCAGAGTGCACCCTCGATTTAAACCAATTAGCGCCGCTGGCACTCCGGATATTGGTGTTTTGGTGTTTAACCGGATTCCGGTGATGGCTTTTTTGAGGCTGCCAACTAAAGAATCTCACGGTAAGGCCAATATGTTTCAGGGCGCAGTCGCTTGCGGGATAGATTTGGCCAGCGGCATGACTACCGGAGCGATTAAGCATACCGGAACAATTAAGTTTTTCCCGGAAACGCGGCGCAAGTTAAAAGGGATTAAAATTCCCCGGTGGGATAAGGTGCTGGAGCTGGCCGCGGCCGCAGCTGAAACAGTAGGTTTGGGCTATTGCCGGGTAGATGTGGCTTTGCAGCCCAACTTAACCCGCGATGGCAAACTTAAAAGCCAACCAATGGTGCTGGAAGTTAACGCCCAACCGGGCTTAAAGATTCAGCTGGCTAACCAAGCCGGATTGAGGCGCCGCTTAGAAAGAGTGGAGGGTTTGAAAGTTAAAACTTTGGATCAAGGAATCGAGATAGGCAAGCAGTTATTTGGTTTAGGTGAAACCGTAGAGACAGCTGAGGGGGGTACTATTAGGGTAGGGGTGTTTGAAGATTTGGAGATTGAAGACTTTCTGGGGGAAAGACATGCCATTAAGGCCAAACTTGATACCGGTGCTTTCCGCAGTTCCATTGATGAGGATTTAGCTAAAAAACTGGGATTATTGGATCCGGAAAACATCCTGTTAAATATAGGATATAGAAGCGCTTTAGGACGGGAAGAGCGGCCGGTGGTGGGCTTAACTTTTTATCTTAAAGACCACAAAATTAAAACCTCAGCCTCGATTTCTGACCGGTCTAAACTGAAGCGACCGATGATTATCGGCCGGCGGGATTTACTAGGGTTTGCTTTACGGGTCCGCGAGCGCGAGGCCGGTCAGGAGGCATAAAACTATGATATATTTTACCCATGGAATATAGGACTTTAGGTAAAACAGGATTGAAGGTGGCAAGCGTGGGAATGGGGACTTGGCAACTGGCTGGAAAACCCTGGGGTTGGGACGCACCGGATGAACAGGAAAGCCTGCGGGCTTTGCATAAATACGTGGAACTGGGCGGTAATTTCATTGACACGGCCTATGTTTACGGCCGGGCCGATGAGCCAGGAGATGAATTAGGCGATCATACTTCGGAGGAATTAATCGGTGAGTTTATCAAAGAAGCCGGTGTAAGGGATAAAGTGATTATTGCCACTAAAATTCCCGGCAAAAATCGCAAGTGGCCGGCCAGGGTAGGGGTATCTATCAGCGAAGTGTTTCCGGATGCTTACATTGAAGAGATGGTAGATAAATGTTTGCAGGCCCTGGGAGTAGACAGCGTTGACCTGATGCAGTTTCATGTTTGGCAGGATGATTTTGCTAAAGAAGATGGCTGGAAAAACACCATTCAAAAGATAACCCGCGCCGGCAAAGTCAAACATTGGGGTATTTCGATTAATGACTACCAGCCTAGTAACTGTTTAAAGACTTTAGACACCGGTTTAATCGACTCGATTCAGCTAATCTTTAACATCTTTCATCAAAAACCGATAGAAAGATTATTTCCTTATGCCAAAGCCCACAACATTGGCCTGATTGCCCGGGTGCCTTTGGATGAGGGTGGACTGACCGGCAAATATACCCCCGAAACCCGCTTTACAGATCCGCTCCACTCGGTCTTTTTCGGCCCGGAAAGATTGAAAGAATTAATTATGCACACGGACAAGCTAAAAGAGCTTCTAAATGGTGAGGCCAAAACTTTGGCTGAGCTGGCTTTACGCTTTATTTTGTCTTTTGATGCAGTTTCAACGACAATTCCCGGCACCAGGAAAGTGAAATATGCGGAGGCCAATGCGGCCGTGGCTGATGGACGCAAGTTTTCTGACAAGCTTTTGGCAGAACTAAAAAATCATGCCTGGGAGAGAAACTGGTATGTTGATCGGGATCCGGCGATGTCAGGAACTGGCTATCTGGAAGCTTAATCAATGCTGGTGATTGATAGCGATTGGCACAAGAGTAAAGACGCGGTGCGGCAGGCGATTAATGAATCCGGAATAAAACTGGTTGGCATCGGGGTAACAGCTTTTAACCGGATCGGGCCGGCATTGGTTAGTGATAACTTCGAAATTGTCTGTCACAAAACTAGTACAGACTTACCTTATCTAAGAAAAGCAGTCAAAATCACTACCATTGCTGAAAATTGGCCTCAAACTTTGTGGCAAACGAGGATGAATACTCTGGCAATTTTAAGCCACCCTGGGGTGCAAAAATATTTTAAAAGTTTGGGCAAGGTTGGCATTTTTGTCTACAAAACCAGCGAGCGAGTGGACGAACTTTGTGATCAAAATGGTTGGCAGTTAATCGGTAATCGTCATGAAATCCGGGACAAGTACGAGCACAAAGGTTTGTTTAGAGAAATTGGTAATAAAATCGGCATGCCGCTGATCGCCGGGCAAACTTTAAAGATTGCTGACCTAGATGAATCGCGATTAGGCCAATTTCAAAAGACGCTGGGAGAGAAACTGGTACTGCAGTTAACCGAACTTAGTAAAGGTGGCGGTGTCGGTACTTTTTTTGTGAACAATGTTAAGGATTTGGCGAGTTTTAAAGCCGTAGTCAAAGAAAAGCAGGAAGAAGACGGCAAAGAATTAATTCATGTTAATGTTACCCGGTTTATTAACGGTATTTCCGGCAGTATTACCGCTTGTGTTACCCATAAAGGCGTTTTAACCGGGCCAGTGCAGACTCAAGTAGTGGATGTGCCGGAGTTGGTATCCGACAGAGGTAGAAGCGGGGTTTTCCGGGGCCATGATTGGAGCTTTGCCCACTACTCGGACAAAATTCAGGATCAGGCGGAAGAACTGGCGGAGAAATTGGGAAGCGTGATGGCTAAAGACGGCTATAAAGGTATTTTTGGCATCGATTTAATCATTGAT
>DATEUG010000063.1:0-4993 GCA_035283225.1 Patescibacteria group bacterium
CCAATTCTTTGCAAGCCTTTTCTACATAATTCCAGTCAATATAAACCTTTTGCGTCATAGATTATTCTAACAAATTATTGTATACTGCGCCTATCTCAAAACGAAGGGAGACCTATGAAATTATGCCTGCAAAGCCGAAAGTAAAAAAGAAAACTTCTTCCAAAAAACCCTCCACCATGGAGGAACTGCTCAAACAAACAGGCTACCAACTTAAAGGTTTGAAAAAAGGCCAAAAAGTCAAAGGCGTTGTCACCGACGTTACCAAGAAGATGATTTTGATTGATATCGGCGCCAAAACCGAAGGCGTGGTGATCGACAAAGAATACGAATTGGCCCGGGAGATGTTGGAGAACCTTCAAGTCGGCGACGAAGTCGAGGCTTACGTCGGCTCGCCCGAGAATGAGCGCGGCCAAATTTTATTGTCTTTACGCCAAGCAGTCATGGACAAAAAATGGCAGCTGTTTGAACAACTTTTAAAGACCGGCGAAGTTATCCAAGTCAAGGGCCTTGAAGTCAACAAAGGCGGCATCATTGTCAAAGCCAAAGGGGTTAGAGGTTTTGTTCCCTCCAGTCAATTCGGCCGGACCTACTTGGGCAAGCTGGAAACTCTTCAAAACGAAACTTTTGACGTCAAAGTGATCGAAGTTGACCGGGTTAAAAACCGACTAATTTTTTCCGAAAAGGCCGTCAGTGAGAAAGCCGCCATCGCCCAGCAAGCTAAAGCTTTAAAACATGTAAAAGTTGGCGACGTCCTCACCGGTGTAGTTTCCGGCATTATGCCCTTCGGCGTTTTTGTTAGGGCCAACATCAATAAATTATTTTTGGAAGGCCTGGTTCATATCAGCGAAATTTCTTGGGAAAAAGTTGACAACCCCGCTACTTACTTTAAGACTGGTGACAAAGTCAAAGTCAAAGTCATCGGTGTTGAGGAAAAATCCGCCCGCCTCAACCTTTCCGTTAAACAACTTACCCCTGACCCCTGGCAAAAAATCGCCGATAAGTATCCGGAGGGTACCAAAGTTAAGGGTGAGATTACCCGGATTGCCAGCTTTGGCGCTTTCGTTAATTTGGCGCCTGGCGTTGACGGTCTGATTCACATTAGCAAAATCCCGGCCGATAAAGCTTTCAAGGCCGGCCAAAAAATTGACTGTTTTGTTGAGAGCGTCAATGTCGAAGAGCGCCGCATGAGTTTGAGTTTGGCGTTAATCAGCAAGCCGGTTGGCTACAAATAGTTTATAATCGCCCTATGAGCAAAAAAAGAATGATTGTTTACGATGACCAGTTGTTAATCGATTTCGAGCTGGTATTTAAAGCCATTCGCGAGGAAAAAGGCGATTGGGAAAAAGTCGAAAAAGAGCTTTACGAATATCTGGAATCAGTTACCGGCTCGGGAAAATAACCAAACTGTTGATGCTATACTAGCCTCATGGCTAAGTCGGCCACCCGTTACATCTGCCAAAATTGTGGTGCCAGTTTTCTAAGGTGGTCAGGTCAGTGTGCCAGCTGTAGCCAGTGGAATACTCTTGTAGAAACAATTGTTGCCGCTTCTAAAAAATCTTCCAGTTTGTCTCGTCAGGTTTCGGCCGCAACTCCAATTAAGTTAAGCCAGATTAGGGGTAAAGATTTTGCCCGGACGCCTACAGGTATTAATGAATTAAACCGGGTTTTGGGCGGCGGTATCGTTCCCGGCAGCGTCATTTTGTTGGCCGGCGAGCCGGGGATTGGCAAATCCACTCTGTTAACTCAACTGGCATTAAAGTTAAAAGGTGAGATTGTCTATGTTTGCGGCGAAGAGTCACCGGAACAGATTAAGTTAAGAATCGATCGTGTCGGCGGCAAATCCGTGACAGCCGATTTATCCTTTTTACCCCAAATGGACGTTGATGTGGTTACAGAAACCATTAGGAGTCTTCCGAATGTACCTAAATTAGTCATCGTTGACTCGGTCCAAACCATGTCGACTTCAGATTTAACCGGTATGGCCGGTTCAGTCGGTCAGATAAGAGAATGTGCTTATCGGCTGCAAAATCTGGCCAAAGAAACCGGTATGCCGGTGATATTAGTTGGCCACGTCACCAAAGAGGGCGCCATTGCCGGCCCCAAGATCTTAGAACACTTGGTGGATACGGTTTTGTATCTTGAAGGTGACCAAAAGCACACTTTTAGAATTTTAAGGGCCCAGAAAAATCGCTTTGGTTCGGTGGATGAAGTCGGCGTCTTTTTAATGGAAGAAAAAGGCTTGATTGAAGTTTCTAACCCTTCTGATATCTTTTTAGAGGAAACTCAAGCGGGTGTGGCCGGAAGCGTAATTGTCGCCGCCATGGAAGGTACCCGGCCGGTCTTGGTCGAGATTCAGGGTTTGGTAGTGCCGACATCGCTAGCCATACCCAGGAGAATTGGCACTGGTGTTGATCATAACCGGTTGCAGTTACTGGTAGCGGTGTTAACCAAAAGAGCCGGTTTGCCTTTAGGGACCATGGATGTCTACGTTAATGTTGCCGGCGGTTTGAAGTTAACTGAGCCGGCAGCCGACCTGGCAATTTGTCTGGCCATTGCCAGTAGTTTCAAAAATAAGGCTCTGCCGCCAAAATCAGTCGCTATCGGCGAAGTCGGCTTGTTGGGAGAAGTCAGAAGGGTGAGCTTTTTGACTAAAAGGATCAATGAAAGTAAAAACTTGGGCTACCGCCAGATAATCGGACCGGAGCAGTTTCGCTCCATTCGCCAAGCATTATCCACAATCGCCGGCAGCTAGGGGATAAGGGTCAAATTCTAGGGTAAATTGACAGTAAATAACATTATAAGACAACTGGATTTAACAATTACTTTTGCTATAGGGTTGACAAATGGAGAAAATTTGCTATAAAATTAAGCCAATTAAAAAGAGCATCACTAACGCAGTGGGGTACTCGATTAGTAATGCCCTTTAAGTAGGCGACTTGGACAGATAAGTCAACCTAGTTGACATTGTTAACACTGCCCGGTGAATTTGTCAAGAGAGGGCTATAGCCCTGAGCGAAGTCGAAGGGCTTTTGGGATGGAGGGTGGTAAGTTGGGCAGGCCTATCACCCTCCTTTCGAAAAGCTTTATGAGGCCAGAAGCAAAAATCATTATAGGGGGCAATAGCCACGGCTTTTTTGGCGGCTTGTAGCCAGACTTCAGAGGCTCAGCTCCACCCCCCGGGGTACCACCCAAAACCGGTTGATTGTGGAAGCGAAACTTGTATAATCGGCTCATGCCACGAAAAAAGAAAAATTCTCAAGATATAGTTAGCTTAATTGGTGAGGTTGTTGATCAAAAAATTATTGAGCATCAATTGGTCACCAGAAAAGATCTAAAATATCTGCCGACAATAAAGCACGTCGATAAGATTATGGGTGAACTTAAAACAGTCAGAGAAGAGATTACTATTATTGCTGACATGAAGAGGCAGGTTAACGATCACGAAAACAGGCTGGAAAAGATTGAGGGAAAGTTAGATCTTCAGCCGGCAATCTAATCATCGAAGCCAAGCTGGTGTAAACTGATACCAAAACCTATGGTCCTGGATGCGGTAGTTACCGAACCAAAGTTAAACCCTTATAAAGATTTGAGTCCCATAGAGTATGTTGGCATGATGCGTACGGTCAACGAGAATGCCGTCGATCATCTGCGCCAAATATTTCAAGATTTACCTTTAGCCAAAGATCAATGTGTCGTTACTATCGGCAGTGACGGCAAAGGGGAGCGTCATGGTCAATCTAAAACAGAATTTATGGTTATTCAAAATGAACTCCATCCGCCAATTGTGCCGATGCAAATTAGGCGGGACTTAAGTAAAAGCTTGCATCGGAACGTCGATTCAAACATAGAGTTAAAAACCCTCGAAGACGATCGTCTTCTTTCCTTAGCATTTAAAAACAGAAAGTTAGTTTATCCTGACCGGGTGTTAAACGCAGGTTTCATCATTGGTAATCAGGAAATTTTTCATGAAGCCAGAAAGCGGGTTTTACAAGAAATGACTGCTGCAGGTCCCGAAAGCAGACGCCTGCGTGAGTATATGGAAAGACAGCTTTGGCGTTACAAAAAATCAATAAAAACCGGTTTATCCAGAGATGTAGAAACTTTTTCTGCCAGCGAGGGATGGCAGTATTACAATGAAACCCCGCCACATACCGGTTTTGGATTTAAACATGGATTTTTGCGCGCTACCCAAAGAAAGTTTGACATCTTAACTGCTCGATGGATAAAGCAAGGTGTGGTAACAATTGACAGATTGGTTGAAGATTTACCTACAAATACTTATGAAAAATTTGACTATTTTTCCAGCATGAATTTGTTGTCACCGAACTTAGCTCGGGGAGCAAGTGAAGCCTATGCCTGGTTTTTACAGCAATACCATCAGGTCCAGGAGACATATCAGGAGACCAGAGAACCTGTGGTTTTAGATTTTTCTACCCGTGCCCTTCACGAACACGCCCATCCATTGACAAGGTTTTTAAACCTGTTAAACTAATGAAGTTAGATTGATTCTCCCCGAAAAGAAGAAAGAGTTTTCCTAATATTAGATTTTATGGCAGATAGTTCCAAACCCAGCGAGCCTTCAGTGGCCGATTTAGTCGGCGGTACGCCTGCACCAGTGGCGCCACCGGCTCCTGCGGCGGTTGTGCCCGCAGCTCCGGTTCAAACCCAGGCTCCGGCCCCGGTGCGCCAATATCCGTCAGTTGACATGGGTCCGAGAGTGATGCGTCGGCCGGTGCAGCGAGTGATGAGACGTCCTTACCAGGGTCGCCCGCAACGCGGATACAGCCGCGGCCCGGTGCCAAGAAACTACAACCAGGGAGGCTTTTCAGGTATGGTTGATGACCGGGTGATTCCCGACGCCAACTTACCCACAGAAGAGGTCACCGGCATGCTGGAGATTACCCCCGATGGTCACGGTGTTTTGAGGCAGGATTTTATTCCTACCAGCAAAGATGCCTACATTTCGATTACCCAAATCCGGCGCTTTAATTTA
>DATEUG010000064.1:0-4036 GCA_035283225.1 Patescibacteria group bacterium
CTGTTTTTCTCCTTCGGACAAATAAAAGACAGATGTGAGTTTGTCGATGGCTGCCGGCGACTGTTTCATTAAAATTTGGATGGAGGAGTTGGTGACGATCGCCTTGCCATAGTCGGAAGTCAAAAAGTCTTCAACATCCTGGGTAATAGTGGTTAGGCCCAGATAATATTTCCTGGCCCTTTTAGCCATCGAATACATAAAAGCGCCAGAGTCTGGATAGCGCATCATGTACCAGGCCTCATCAACAATCAGCAGGCGCTTTTTTAAGTCCTTTTTAATCCTGGTCCAAATGTAGTCTAAGATCATAAACATGGCTACCGGCCGCAGGGCGTCTTCCAGTTCTTTAATGGAAAAAACCACAAAAGTGTTTTGTAAATCAATGTTGGTGTGCTGGTCAAAAATGCCCCTAAAAGAGCCTTTGACATATTTTTCTAATCTTGCCGCCAGATTTTCAGCCGTGGTTTCTTCCATGCCGATTAAAACTTTGTACAAATCTTCCAAAAGGGGCGGTTCCTTTTTCTGGGTGGCAGGCTCAGGGGTAATTCCTTTTTGTTTGTAAGTTAATATAATGGCTCGATCCAAAAGCGCTTCTTCCTGGGGGGATAAGTTGCCCATCATTACCTTAAACAGTGAGTGAAGCGATAACACCTTTTGGGTTAATTCGTTTTGGCCCTCTTCGTAAACCTGGGATAAATCAAAGGGGTTAATTTTTGATGGCGAGTTAAAAGAAAAGGTAATGTATTGGCCGCCGACGGCCTTACATAGCACCTCGTATTCATTTTCCGGGTCGATAATAATCACTTCAGCGTCAAACATGATCGAGCGCAGGGCTTCTAACTTAATT
This sequence comes from Patescibacteria group bacterium, assembly GCA_035283225.1. GTDB lineage: Bacteria > Patescibacteriota > Microgenomatia > UBA1400 > CG1-02-47-37 > DATEUG01. The sequence goes on from DATEUG010000064.1 coordinate 845, forward strand.
AAATAAGATTTTCCAGCTCCGCTTTTAGCGAAGATCACAGAATTGGCGTTTTCCAAAGAAAAACGATCCAGAATAATTAAGGAACCGTTGTGTTCATTCATGCCGTACAAAACTCCCTGGTTTTGGGTCAACTCTGACGAGGTGAAAGGAAAGGTGGTCGCCAGTGAGGTCGTGTCCATGTTTCTGGTGATCATTAACCGGTCTTGGGCCAAGGGGAGAGTGGTTTTAAAAGCCTGTTCCATTTGTAAGCTGGTGGGCTTAGCGATGATCAGTAGCGACCCGAGGGTGGACTGAACCTGGGTGGTAACTTTGTTTAGCTCGTCAACGCTTTTGGCAGGAATAGTGACGTATAAACCAAACTGGAAAAAGTGTTCCGCCCCTTTGGCCAGCTGAATTTGCAAGGCCTTGGCGTCTTCCAGTTTTACTTTAGTGGTAACGTCGGCGATGCGCCCCCGCTCCACGTCGGACTGGATTTCCGCTTCCATCTCGCCGACCTTTCTTCTCAAATCCTCCATGATGCCCTTGCCCTCAATCGGGTAAACATACATGGCAATATTTAAGGAGTGGTCAAAGTTAATTAAGGGAGAGAGCCAGTTAGCGTTAACAAACCTAGGATAACCGGAAACAAATAATGTTCTAAAGTAGGTATTGGCAATTTTTTGAAAGTTAAAGTCAATTTCAATTGCCCCGGGAGCAATAATGTCTTTGACCGAGCTTAAGCCTTGATTGAATTGTGGCGTAGGCCGCGAAGCGTCCTGAGCGACAGTCGAAGGAGAAGGGGCCTTTTTACCAAAGGGTAAATTTAATTTCATGGTTTTTCCTCGGACACAGCCGCTTCAACCATGGGGGCGGCATAATCAGCTGATTCGCCAAAATCAACCGAGCCGGAATCGGGGTTGTAGTAAGCAAATAACAGCTTAATGATTTGCGGTGTAGTTAACTGTCTGGTTTTTAACCCCAGGCGGGTGAGCTGTTTGACCAAATGATCACGCTTAGGGGTCAGCGCCGCCTTGGCTTTAGTCAAAATATATTCTTTATCAAAGGGTAGGGACTTGGCTTTTTTAATTCCCGAAGCCAAGGTTGAAGCCACCCCCAGTTCTAAGGCGGAAAAAGGAATGACTAAGTAGAATTTTTTATCTAAGACTTCATTCTCGGCCACGGTTTTTTGGACAAAGGTATAATATTTTTCCAGCTGATTTTTTAAAAGCGGGTTTTGGATTTTTTGTTTCTGGGCGCTTAGTAGATTTAAGTAAGAGTTAATATCTTTTTTTTGGCTTTTGATCACAATTTGAACCGGAAAGGTGAGCGAGTTTAAAAGCCCGGCATAAGCGTAGATAATGGCGTCCTGCTCGCCTTCGGATAGAAGCGAAAAGTTAACCGCCGTGGTTTCCAAAATTAAACAAGCCGAGCCGTCTTTTAGAAGCGCCAGACCATCGCGGACGTCTTCAATGTCCAGGTGTTCTTGAGTGGTGGCTTTTACAGGTGTGGGCAGCATTAGTTTTAGCCTTGGGCTTGAATTTTTAACGGCGGAATAATTTCTCCCTTGGCCTCGAGCTTGATTATAGCAAAGCGTTTACCCGCCCCTTCGGCGGCAATTTGATAGATGCCATCTTCTAAGGGGGTAGCGATAAAAAATTGCCCCAGCTTATTGGATTTTAAGGCCCGCACCGGCAGTCCCTGCTTGTCTTTAATCTCCAAAATAACACTAGGCAGAATTTTACCCTTTTCGTCCAAGGTAATGCCGGCGATTAAATTGGGCTTTTCCGGCGATTGGGGTAATACCAGGTCTTTAGCAAAAGTCGCCGCTATTGCCGGCGTGGTGCTAACCGGAATTGGTTCGGGTTTGAATATTACTTTTGGTTTTGCGGCAGCGGCAGGTTTAACCACTGTTTTTGCCACAGATTTAACGGTGGCGGTAGTTGGTTTAGTGGTAGTAGGCTTTACTCTCGCCTGCAACGCCTGCGGCGAAGCGCTGGCGGGCAGGGGCATTGAGGCTTGTGCTGATTCAGCCGGCGCCTGGTATAGGGCCGCGTGGGGTAGCAGGCACATTTGCGGATGAAGCAGTTTTCTGACTCTCACCCCACGGATAGTTTTTGCCGGATTTAATGGTTGAGCCGAGTCTTTAGCCATTCTGGGGATAATTTTTGTGCCCAAAGCCCCAAACAGACTGTGAATGTATTCCAAATATTTTTGTTCGGCGGCATCAAAGGCAGTGGTGGGTGAACCAGGGAGGGTTTTGAGGTAGTCTTCCAGTTGGCCGGGGCTGGCTGACGGGCCGGCGTCGCTAGATAGCGGCGGCTTAATTTTAACCGGCTCCATAAACTCTGGTTGCCTTGACTCAGGATGATAAACAAATTGAGTCGGCTGATAAATAGCCTTAAAAAAGTTAAGAATCCATTGATCCAGAGGTCGATCTTCAAGCGGAATAAACGCCAGAGCGAAACCAAAAAAAGCGATTGCCGGAGCCAAGGTCCATTTAATCAAAAAATTAACACCGGAAGAAAAGATCAGCCAGGCAATCACCACCCCGCCTGCCAGTTCCAAAAACTGCTTTAAAGTCATGCTTCCGACCAGGTGGAATTTATAAGCGGCAATGTCTTGAGGCAAAGGGTGCTGTTCCATGAATTTCATTATGGCAATCCCCGCCTTGATTTACAAGGTCGGTAGCCTTGACTATACTTAATTTGACTATGGCCAACGAAGCTGCCCACAAAGATTTTATTGAAGCCCTACAAAAAGACACAAGGGGTGCAGTTGATAAATTGGTGGGAGCAGTCAAAAACATATTTTTAGGCAAGCCAATTGTGGAGCAGGCCTTTACCAGTCTTCATAGTCGGGCAACAGACTTATTGTTATCAGCCCAAGACAGAAGTAATTATGGCGAGACCGATCGGGACATGATCAGTTTGGAGTTGGTAGAAATAAAAAGCGTTATTGACGGTTTTGACAAAATCGTCTCCGGTGCAGAGAAAAGAGATCCGGATAACCCCCTAACCCTTATTCCCGACGATATTGTTATCACCCAAAAGGGAAATAAGACTTTCATTGAGGCAATTGGCGGAGAAAAAATTGTGATGGGTGACAACAAAACAATTCCCTTAAAAAAGGCGATGGAGCTAGCCAAAAAAGCCGAGCAGGCAGAGGCCAGGGTAGAAGACGGAGAAGAACCGCAATGGCTTGAGGGAGAAGCCA
>DATEUG010000065.1:0-3285 GCA_035283225.1 Patescibacteria group bacterium
AGGCATTCAGGGCCGAAGGCGCCAAAGTGATTGTCACCGATATTAACGGCGGTGACTTAAAACTGGACGTGACTGATAAAAATTCAATTGATGGTGCGGTGAAAAAAATAATCGCCGATCAGGGCCAGATTGACGTCTGGATCAACAATCACGGCGCTACCGGCAAACAAGCGGTAACTGATTGGAATCAGATCATTAAAGTAAATTTAACCGGCACTTACCTTTGCTGCCTGGCTGCGGCCGAAGTCATGCGTGAGGGTGGGTCGATTATTAACTTAGCTTCTATTTACGGCTTGGTTGGGCCGGATTTTTCCCTTTATCCTAAAGCCGAATACGCCGGTAAACCTATGGGCGTTCCGGCCGCTTATTCTGCCTCCAAAGGAGGAGTGATTAGCCTCACCCGTCACCTAGCCTCACAATTCGCCGACAAAAAAATCCGGGTCAACTGCGTTACACCCGGAGGTATTTTTGATAAACAGTCAAATGATTTTGTTAAAGCTTATAGCGCCAAAGTTCCTCTTAGCCGGATGGCTAACCGCAATGAGATTTCCGGGGCGCTTTTATATTTAGCTTCGGATTTATCTAGCTACGTCACCGGCACCAATATTATCGTTGACGGCGGCCTGACCGCCCGGGCATGACCTGGCTGGCAACTCTTAGCTGGTTTTTGGTCGGTCTTTACGGAGTGTTTTACAACATCAGCTATATTGACGAGGCCAAGTATTTAATCAAGGGCTGGTTGATGACCACCGGTCAAATCGGCTACTATTCCACTCCTGAGTTTTTCTACCAGCATATGCCCGGGGGTTTACTCTGGTTTGGATTGGGGCAAAAGTTGTTTGGGCCAAACTTGCTGGTTGCCCGCCTCCAATCTTTAGCTTTAAGCGGTTTAATCTTCTGGCTGACTTTCACCCTGACCAAAACCATTCTCGGGAAAACTGCCGGAAAATTAGGCCTATTGGTTCTATCATTAATGCCGGTCGTGTGCCTTTATTATTCTTCAGCCGTACCCCAAGCCTTAGTGATTACAACCTTGCTCCTGGCCTTTATCGCTCTGGCTAAACGAAAATATTTGTGGTCTTCTTTCTGGTTTACTTTAGTCCTAATCGTTAGGGAAAATTTTATTTTCACCTTAGGACTATATTTATTATTTTTGATTTGGCAGCTAAAAAACGTCAAGGAAATCGGTAAAAATTTGGCAGTGATAGCCGTAACACTTTTAATCTTTATTCTGCCTGGCTGGCCGGGGATTTTAACTATGTTTTCCTTATTCCCTGGTCTTAAAACTCTTTTGGATTTACCTAAAATTGCCCAAGACCCAGACGTAATTCATCAGGTTTTTGATTTACCCTTATATTTCACAGCTATAAAGGAATTTGTCGGAATTTATCTAAGCTTTTTGCTAAGCTTTTTATGGGCTTTAATAAAAATACGTCAGGTTAAACTGCCGGAGTTTAAACTGAGGCTTTTGTATTTCTTATTGGCTGTAGCTGGATTTAATTTCTTCGCACATGTCTGGGGAGCGTTTAACTCTTCACCCAGAGCCATCGTTAGTTATATGGCTTATATCGGCCCCTTGCTGGCGGTAATTACGGCAGTACTAATCAGTAATTTTAAGCAATCATGGCTTAAGGTTTACCCTGTACTGCTAGTCATCGCCCTAATAAGCATCAAGTTTGCCAGTATTCCGGGAGGGTTAAAGCAACCGACTCACTTGCAGCAAATTAATAATTCTGTTTCCGAGGTCAAACAACTTACTGCCGGCAAAGATAAGATTATCTGGCTGGCAGAACCAATTACTCTTTACTTATCCGGAAAAATTTCCTATTACCCTTTGATTAACCATACTAATTTCTTCCGTTCATCAACTGACACCCAAACGGTAAAAAGATTAGGGTTTTGGAATCAGGAAATCATGAAGAGTTGGCTTAATGAAGCAGACTTGGTGGTGGTTGACGCCAACCGGTTAGCCTTTTTGGAGCAAAAAAGCCCGGAGGGTAAAAGCACGGCTACAATGATTAGAACGACGCTTGAAGATAATTTCACACTGGTTACTCCAAACAATTATATCTGGCCTGGCAATTTAAGTTTTTATTTGCCCAATAACATCGCTACCACTTTTTGAGACGCTTCCCTCCGGGAAAAATGAATAAATTCGGCGCTGGCCATTTTGTCTTCTTCAATTTCTTTGATGGTTTTCGGATGATTGCGGTCAACCAGAATTCTCATCCAATCAGTCGCTTCCTTCACACCATGAACCTCAACGCCTGCCTTTAAATCAAGAATCGGCAGAAAAACACCGTAATTTTTCTTAAACGGATTGATAATTAACACCGGCCGACTAAGCATAATCGCTTCAAAAATTGTAAATGACCAGGTTTGGATGACTAAACTTGAAGCGTGAAGTAAATCCATTAAACTCAGTTGATGATTATCGCTAACAATTACATTGTCAAGCCCCCAGGATTTTAATTCCTCCAACACGCGATAGCGTTTTTCCGTCGGATGGGGCTTAATCACTAAGGCGACTTGCGGGTTGGCTTTGGCGGCGGCAACGGCAATTTTTACATAGGCTTCTTTTTCCTCCCTGGGAATCATCCAAGTTGGCCGGAAAGAGATTAGCAATACCAGTTTTTTGTCTTTCAGAATGTCCAAATTTCGGAAGACCTTTTTTTTGTCTAACTTAATACCGTCAAGGTTAACATTTTCCGCCACTAAGTCGCCGGCAATTTCAATCCGTTTTGGGTTTAAACCGATCCGCACCAGTTGTTTTTTTATATACGGCCCGACCACCGCCACTTTGTCGGCTAAATCATAAGGGTTGATTTCAGTAAAATCCAATATCGTGTTCGGCGAAGCCAAGACTGAAGGCACTTTTAACCGTTTAGCCAGGCCGGCTAAAGTTAATTCGGTAAAACGAACATCAGAAACAACAATCACCCCATTAGGTTTGATCGCCGCAAACAGTTCTTTCCCGGCAGTTAAATACAATTGTCCCAGTAAAAGCGACTTTTTAATCATCGGTTCAGCCGCAGCCAAAGTAATTTGGTAAAACAAATCTTCAAGATTCTCCGATTGGCTGCCGACCGATTGATTAAACTCAAGGTTTTTGGGTTTAAAGCCGCCGGGTAAAAAACTGGCTAAGTAAACATGGGCGGCATTGGAAAAGTAAAGATTTTTAAGCGACACGTCTAAGTTGTTAATGTCAGTCACGAACAGTGGTTTTTCGCCCAACGACTTCAAGCGCCGGTAAAGCGGAATTATGCTTTTAAGGTGACGGTAAAA
>DATEUG010000066.1:0-2829 GCA_035283225.1 Patescibacteria group bacterium
TGCAGGTCAACCAAATGGTCAACGTGGTAGCGGCTGATGGCGTTTGGTGCCGGCCGCATTTAATTAAAGACACGCCGCCGGATTGTTTAAAGCTAAACATTGATGATAAAAATCTAAGCCTGGTTAAGGAAGGTTTAAAGCAGGTAACTGAAACCGGGGGAACGGCTTACCCCTTTTTTAACTTTGCCGTTAACGGCAAAACCATCAGTGTGGCCGGCAAAACCGGTACGGCCGAGTTTGGCGACCCGGATGATAAAACCCACGCTTGGTTTACAGTCATGGCGCCGTTTGATGAGCCTCAGATTTCGGTAACGGTGCTTTTAGAAGCAGCCGGTGAGGGTTCGGAGAAAGCTTCTCCAGTGGCTAAAGATTTATTAACCTACTGGTTTTCGAGGCAACCATGACTATAATTTCTATAAGCGATAAAGTTTACCCAAAATTACTGGCAAAAATTGATAAGCCGCCCCAAAAACTTTATGCCGAAGGCGATTTAAAGCTGCTAAATCAGCCGGCAATTACCGTGGTCGGCAGCAGGGCGATGAGTTCTTACGGCCGGACAGTGACTGCATTTTTAGTTAGGGATTTAGTGGCCAATAACCTGGTAATTGTTTCCGGTTTGGCCCGCGGAGTTGACGCTTGGGCCCAGCAAACCTGTCTTAACCATGGCGGTAAAACCATTGCTGTTTTAGCTCATGGATTGGACAAGATTTACCCGCCGGAGAACCGGGTATTGGCCGAAGAAATTCTCGAAAAAGGCGGTTTGCTTTTAAGCGAATACCCCTTAAAAACGGCGATTAAAGTAAATAACTTTAAAGCCCGGGATAGGCTGATGGCTGGTTTAACTGCCGGTACTTTGGTGATTGAAGGTAAAAGTAAATCGGGGACTAAAATTACGGCGTCGTACGCGGCCGATTTTGGCCGCGAAGTCTTTGCCGTTCCCGGGCCGATTGATTCGCCCACCGCCATCGGTCCGGCTGAGCTAATTCAGCAGGGCGCCAAGTTGGTGTTGACAGTTGATGATATTCTGGAAGAATTAAGACCATGAAGTTAGTGATTGTCGAATCGCCCACCAAGGCCAAAACCTTGTCAGGATTTTTGGGAGATAAGTTTCAGATTGAAGCCTCTATGGGGCATGTACGGGATTTGCCGCCGAGTAAACTGGGGGTAGATGTCGAGCACGATTTTGTCCCGGATTATGTTTTGGTTAAAGGCAAAGGGGCGGTGGTCAAAAAATTAAAGGCTGAAGCCAAAAAGGCCACGGAGATAATTCTGGCGACTGACTCAGATCGGGAAGGTGAGGCGATTGCTTTCCACATCAAGGAAGTGTTAAAGGTCAAAGCCCCTTTTAAGCGGATTGTCTTTCATGAAATTACTAAATCAGCGATTCTTGAGGCCTTAAACCATCCCGGTGAAATTGATTTAAAGCGGGTAGATGCTCAGGCGGCCAGACGGGTGCTGGATCGTTTAGTCGGCTACCAGCTGTCGCCGGTTTTGTGGCGCAAGGTGAGACGGGGGTTGTCGGCCGGCCGGGTCCAAAGCGTGGCGGTGCGCCTGGTCGTAGAAAGGGAAGCAGAAATTGCCGCCTTCACGCCGGTTGAATATTGGGAAATTCAGGTGAAGCTAACGAAAGACGGCCGGGAATTAATTGTTTGGTTAAAGCCGGGCAAGGGGATCAATGTTGAAGAACTGATTAAACAACTTCAGGGATCAAAATACCAAGTAGCTGAAGTTAAAATTACCGAGAGCAAACGCAATCCCTGGCCGCCTTTGATGACTTCTACCATGCAGCGGGTGGCGGCTAACCGCTTAGGCTGGAGCGCCAAAAAAACCATGCGTGAGGCCCAGCAGCTTTACGAAAAAGGCTTAATTACCTATCATCGGACCGACAGTTTAAACCTGGCAGAATCGGCAGTAACAGCCACCCGTAACTATATTAAAACTAAGTTCGGGCCGGAATATTTACCTCAAAAAGCCCGTTATTATTCCAGCAAAAGCAAGCATTCTCAGGGTGCCCATGAAGCAATTAGGCCCACCGATGTCACCCGTGAGAGTGTCGAGGATGGTCAATCCGGCAACAAGCTTTATCGCTTAATTTGGGAACGGTTAGTGATGAGCCAAATGAACCCGGCGCTGGTGACTAAAACCAAAGTGGTGGTGACTACCAATACTGATCCGGTTAATAAACTTATCGCTGAAGGCGAAAAGATAAAGTTTTGGGGCTTTTACCAGGCAAACCAGAAATTATTGCATTTACTTGAACCATTGCCCGAAGTCCATGAAGATGAGATTTGGCAGCTTGGTCAAGTGATTCCTGAGCAGAAATTTACCAGCCCGCCGGCCCGCTTCAACGAAGCCAGTTTAATTAAAGTTTTAGAGCAAAAAGGGATCGGTCGGCCGTCAACCTATGCTCCGATTTTATCCACCATCCAGGACCGCAATTATGTCGAAAAAAAAGACCGTCAGCTTTACCCGACGGCCATTGGACAAGCCGTAACCGAGTTTTTACTTAAATATTTCCCCCAGATCATGGACTATGACTTTACTGCCGGGATGGAACTTGATTTGGATGCGATTGCCCGCGGTGACACCACTTACTTGAAATTACTGACCAACTTTTTCGGCCCGCTTGAGGGCAAGGTTAAAGATGTGATTGCTACAGCCGAAAGAGTCAAAGTGCCGGTTGAAAAGACAGGAGAAAAATGCCCCACCTGTAATGAAGGAGAAGTGGTCATCAGAACCGGCCGATTTGGCAAGTTTTTAAGCTGTTCGAGATTCCCCGAGTGCAAATACACCGCTACCTACAAACAAATTGTCGAAGGCAAGCTTTGC
>DATEUG010000067.1:0-8626 GCA_035283225.1 Patescibacteria group bacterium
ACCAGCCAGGCATCGTAGGCGTGGGGCGAGTCAAACTCCGGTCTAACTGCTCCAATATGGGGAAAAGTATAACGCTTCTTGTTTCCCTTATAAAGGTTAATATCGGGATAGTAGTCAGAAATGTAGGGCAAAAACTGGCCGAATTTAGCCTTAGCAGTGACTTTTTCCGGCAGGTTGATATTCAAATAGCTGCTGCCCCAAAAATTTTTATCAATCGCTAAATCAATAACTTTCCCGGCAGTTTTACCCGGGTGGTCAAGATAGCGTTTTAATTCCTCTTTGCCATGGTGAGGGTGATTGAAAAGCGCGCTAGGAGCATTCCAGCTAATCGCGATTGCCCGGGGCGACAAATTTAACTTGAGGCTCCTCCAAGCGGCGGCCATGGTGCCGGAAGTAAACGGGTCGGAAACATTTAAACCCAAGTTAATTCCGGAGATCACCAAATCAAATTTAGTTTGATAATAGCTTCGGGCACATTCGATCGCGTCTGCCGGCGTACCCGACACCCATAAGGCAGGAATTTTATCCATCGTGGTTATCCCCCAAGTCCCGCCGCTAAAAACACTTAATTTGCCGCCAACTCCCGATTGTTGAGTTTTGGTGCCGGCAATCACTAATTTGTATTTTGACTTTAATAGGTTTGCCACCAGGCGAATGCCGATTGAGTTGTAACCGTCATCACCGGTTAATAGCACTTGCCTAATTGTCATTTTCCAATGATAACATGGCGCATCAGGGTGGTGGTTTTACCTCTGCGGGAGGTGGCTTGAAAATTTAAAGTCGCGGTTGAGTCAATCGATTCAAAACTGGTAGTAAAACTGCCATCCGGCTCCAGGCTAATAGTTTTACCATTTAAAGTTAAAGAGGCGTCGCGTTCGGTTTTGCCAACGACCGTTACCGGGCTTAGCACTGTCGCCGCCTCGTTCGGTTGGCTTACCGTTAACTTGGGCGGCTGATAAAGATTATAAATTGACCAGCCCAAATACCCTGCCGCCGTCAACACCACCAAACCGATGCTTAAAATAGAACTGGTTAAAGGGGACGCTCTGGTTGCCCCCAAGGGTCGAGATAGACCAGCAGGGATGATGGTTTTTGACTTTAATAAATTAAAGTCGCGGCGCCAAACGGCCAAGACTCGGCTCGGATCTAAATTAAGAGCAGAGGCATAATTTTTAACAAAACCCTGACTGTAGGTGGCCCCGGGCAAATCGGAAAAGCGGTTTTTTTCGATTGCTTTTAGAGTTTTAACCGGAATTTTTGTTAAGTCGGAAATTTGGGTAAAGGTTAATTTAAGTTTTAAACGCTGACGGCGCAGTAAGTCTCCGGCTGTTTCCATAAATAATTATTGGCTTTGGCGGCTTAAAATAAACTCTTCAGCGTCGGGAATTAATATATCCCTGGCTTTACTGCCTTCCCCCGGCCCGATAGCGCCTACTAGCTGCATTTGATCCAAAATCCTGGCTGCCCGGGCATAGCCGATGGAAAGCCGGCGCTGAAGTAACGAAGCCGAGGCTTTTTTCTCCCTCACCACCATCCGCAAAGCTTCGTTAAACAGCGGGTCTTCCTCCTGACTGCCTCCGGCTGCGCCAGGCAGGGAGCCGACAGGGAACCTCTCGGTCACCGCTTCGGTATACTCCACTTTTGTTTCTGATTGCCTTAAAAAGGCAACTAACTTTTTAGCGTCATTGTCGGAAATAAACGTCCCCTGAATCCGGCTGGGCTTGGCTTGTTCGGGTGGAATATAAAGCATGTCGCCGCGGCCCAACAGCTTCTCGGCTCCGGGCGTGTCAATGATCACCCGGGAATCAACCATCGAGTTAACGTTAAAGGCAATCCGGCAGTTAATGTTAGCCTTAATTAAACCGGTTAAAACGTCCACTGACGGCCGTTGGGTGGCCAGCACCAAATGAATTCCGGTGGCTCTCGCCATTTGGGCCAGCCGGGTAATTCTGTCTTCCACTTCGGAGGGGGCAAACAAAATTATGTCAGCCAGCTCGTCAATGACGATCACGATATAAGGCATTGCCTGAAAACCGGAAAGCTCATTAAAACCGGCAATGTTTCTGGCCCCCACTTCAGCAAACTGTTTATAACGGTGCTCCATTTCAGAAATCGCCCACTTTAGAGCCGAAATTACTTTTTCCGGCTCGACAATCACCGGCGTTAGTAAGTGGGGAATGTCGTTATAGATGGTTAACTCCACCCGCTTGGGGTCAACCAAAATAAACTTAACTTCTTCGGGGGTGGCCCGAAACAGCATTGTAGTAATAAAGCTGTTAATTGCCACTGATTTACCCGAACCGGTCGAACCGGCAATCAGGACGTGGGGCATCCGGTCAATATCAACAATTATCGGTTCTCCGGAAACATTAAGCCCTAAAGCCACGGCCAGCTTGGATTTAACTTGTTTTAACTCGCGGCTTGAAAGCATTTTCTTTAAGGAAACTATTTCCAAAGACCGGTTGGGAATTTCCAACCCGACCAAGTTTCTGCCGGGAATCGGCGCTTCGATTCTGATTTGTCCTTGGGGAGCAGACAGAGCCAAAGCCAGGTCGTTTTGCAAACTGGTGATTTTGGAAAGCTTGGTCCCTTCCTTAATCCGAATCGCATACTGGGTGACCGCCGGACCATTATTAACTTCTACTACCTGAGCGCCGATGCCGAAACTCTCAAGCGTGGTTTCAATAATGTGGGCATTTTGCTTAACGTCACCCCTGTCAGCTTTGCCGCCGGCCATGTCGCTCAATAAACTCACCGGCGGGTATTGCCACATTTTTTGCTGGGCGCCGATTTTGGTGGTCACCGGTAAAGACATGGTTGCCGGCAGCGGTTTATTAGGAAGCGGCATCACCGGCGCCGGTTTTGATTCCGGTTGGGTATCCAAACCTTTAACCGTAAAGCCTTCCTGAGCGTTCCCCTGAGGCATGGCTGGCCGGTTTTTAAATTGACTCAGCCACTGACTCAATTTGGTTTTGAAATTATCAAGTCCTAATAAAATATCTTCTAAACTTGTTTCCAGCATGATTACCAAGCCAATCACTAATCCTGCCAACAGCACCAAGCCCGCGCCCAAACCGAAAATTAGCTCACTTAAGCTGGTCCAGATCAAACTCCCCAAAGTTCCGGCCCGGGTTAAGGCAATGCTCGACAACAATAAAATCAATGAGCCCAAAAAAACGCTGGGCTTGGCTACCCGCCATTTTAACCGTGTCAGCATCATGCCGGCGGATAAAAACACAAACGGCAATAAAAATGTCCCCCAGCCAAAGTACTGCCAGCAGAAATTGAAAACTAATTCTAAGGTCGGATTGGGACGGGCCAAGGACAGTAAAATCAAACCGCCAATCACAATTAAGCCCAGCGAGGCCAGACTGTACAAAGTTGACTGAGATAATTTAAGTTTAAAAGCTTGCTTTCTTTTGCCCTTTAAACTTCTTCTTCTTGCCATAACCCTTATTATAACTGCTATTTTGATTTAATCGCACCGGTTTTATCGCCAGAATTTCGCCCAAATGGTAATGGCCGCTTGAGTCAAACTCAACTACTTGAGCGGTTTTGGGCATAATCACTTGGTCGGTCCGGTAACCCTGTCCTAAAGCTAATTCTTGATAGCGTTTCATATGCCGAAAGCTGCCGCCAATAGGATAAAGATATTGAGGGTTAATTAACTCCATCAAAAGCTGCATTTCCCCGGCCGAGGCATGTCCTGAAACATGCAGGTCGTCGGCCACGTCGGAGTAAACGACGCTTAAATTTTGCTTGGTTAACTGATCAATCACCTGATAAACCGCCTGCTCATTGCCGGGAATAATATCGGTCGAATAAATAACCTTGTCTGTCGGCTGAATTTTTAAAAGCTTGTGAACCCCTCCGGCATAACGAGTCAAAGACGAAGATTCTTGCCCCTGACTGCCGGCAATAATGATTAACAACTGGTGGTCGGGCAATCTCGAAAATCCCTTACTATTTAAAACCTGCTTTTTGCTTAACTTTAAAAAGCCCAAGCGTTGAGCAGTGGCCACATTTCTTTCCATGGATCGGCCGATAAACACCACTTGCCGGCCATGCTGGTAAGCCACATCAATCGCCTGCTGGATCCGGTGAATTTGGGATGACATGGTGGTAAAAATCATCCTTCCCGGACAGTTTCTTAATTCCCGGTCAATCGCGGTCGTTAAAGTACTTTCTGACTGGGTAAATCCCGGCCGCTCGCTCCTTAAGCTGTCAGACAGCAGGCAAAGTACTCCGTTTTGAGCCACTTTCACCATCTTGGTAAAGTTCGGCCGCCGGCCATCGACTGGGGTTAAATCAAACTTAAAATCACTGCCGTGATAAACCATCCCTAATGGGGTACCGATGGCTAAATGAAAACTGTCCGGCACCGAGTGGGTGACAAACACCGGATCGATAGTAAATGGTCCCAGTTGTAACCTGTCCGATTCTTTAAATACAGCAATTTTATGTTTGATGTCAAAGTTTTCCAGTCTATCGGTGGCAAAGCCGGCGGTAAGGCTGGAGCCAAAAACCGGCGGAAAACCAATTTGAGGCAGAATGTGGGGCAAGGCGGCCATATGATCGTCATGACCGTGAGTTAAAACCACACCGTGAATCTTTAGACCCCGACTCTTAAGGTAATTAACATCAGGAATCAAAATGTCATCAGAGACTTTATCGTCAGGAAAACCGATGCCGCAGTCGATAATGACCGCCTCATTACCCCATTCATAAACAAACATATTGCTGGTGACTACTCCCGGTCCGCCACCCAGAGGCACAATTCTTAAAGTGTTACTCATTTTAATAAGTGGGTAAGTATTGTTTAATATTATCGCTTCTTAAATGAAAATGTTTGCCTTTACCCTCAATCATCTCCTTGGCAATTTTTCTGACCATTCCCTCTATGGTTCTTTCCAAAGTTCTGATCCCGGCATCATAACCCAAAGGCCTGACAATTTGGGGCCAGATTTCATCTTCAATGGTTAAATTGTCGGCTGATAAACCTGCTTGGGATAAAACTTTAGGTAAAACATAGTCTTTGGCAATGGCGGTTTTTTCCTCATCAGAATAAGAGGGCATTTGGATTAACTCCAACCGGTCTAAAACAGCGGTGGCAACATTTCTAGTATTATTGGCTGTGGCTAAAAACAAAACTTTGGATAAGTCAAAGGGGTAATCCAAGTAGTGATCAATAAATTGAGAATTTTGCTCCGGGTCTAAAAGTTCCACCAAAACCCCCATGATGTCACCCCGGGCGTCGGCGGTTACCCGGTCAATTTCATCCAGCATAATAATCGGATTATTGGTGCCGGCCCGCCGCAAAGCCTTAACCACCTGGCCCGGTTCCGCATCCGGGTGAAGCCGCGATTGGCCCCGCAAGTCCCGGGCCGCGCCCATGCCGCCGAAAGGAATTCTGATAAACTCTCTGCCCAATGCCTCGCTCAAAGAGACGCCAAAGCTGGTTTTACCGGTACCGACTAAGCCGACCAGGCATAAAATCGGCGCCCGCTTATTCACCTCGGGTTTATCTTTGTTTAAGGCCATTACCGCCAGATATTCTAAGATTCTTTGCTTTACCTCCTGCATGCCGTAGTGATGTTTGTCCAAAATCTCCGCCGCTTTCGTTAAATCTAAATGATCCTCAGAGTGTTTATCCCATGGCAAAGCCGAAATCCAGTCAATGTATTGAGTTAAGCGCTCATATTCCGTCGAGTAGTTTTGTTGTTTTATTAAAAGCTCAAGCCTGGCAATGTTCTCACTGACACGCTCTTTTAGTTCCGAAGGAAGATTAGCTTTGGCTATTTTAGCCGCTAGGGCAGTCTGACTCATGAATTTATTCTAACTTATTTTTTCTGGATTTGTTTCCACAGCCACACTCCCAGCAAAATCAAGTCAACCAGAATCACAATTACGAAAACGCTGTGGATTAGACTCAAGCTTCCCCAGTTCATTCCGCTGCCATCATAATTACCATAAAATCCCATCATTGACCTCACCTCCTTTTACTTAATTCTACCGTCTCGGCCGAAAACCGCCACCGCCACGCCTAAACGGGGGTCGGCTTTCCCTTGGCGGTCGGTTTCTTTTGGCTTCCTCTTCTTGTTCAGGGGTTAAGGCGGTCAGGCTAATCCGGTGCATTTCGTCAATCTCATCTACCCGGACGTGTAAGGTGTCGCCCATCTTCACCACATCATCAATATTTTGGACAAAATTGGGGGAGAGTTTGGAAATATGAACCATGCCGTCGCGGCCGGGCAAAATCTCGACAAAAGCGCCGAAGTTTTCAATCCGGACTACTTTACCGTCAAATTCTTCGCCGGGTTTAATTTCGCGGGTCATGCCGTCAACCCAATCATAAGCCTGCTGGAGTTTGGCGGCATCAACGCCGGTGATTGTCACCCGACCATCATCATCCACATCCACTTCTGATTCGGTTTCAGCAATGATTTTTTTGATATTTTTGCCGCCTGGACCAATCAGCTCGCCGATTTTATTAACCGGAATCGTCAAGCTTAAAACTTTGGGTGCATATTTAGACAACGAAGCCCTGGCTTCTGGTAAAGTTTTGAGCATGTGCTCCAGAATAGTTAATCTGGCTTTTTTGGCCGCAGTTAAGGCGTCGGCTAAAATTTCGTGGGTGACACCCGGAATCTTAATATCCATTTGCAGGGCGGTAATGCCGTCGCGGGTGCCGGCAACTTTAAAGTCCATGTCGCCGACATGATCTTCAATTCCGGCAATGTCGGTCAAAATTGTATAGTCGGAAATTTTGCTGCCGGAAATTTTAGCCATTAAACCCATGGCAATACCGGCCACCGGCTTAATTAAGGGTACGCCCGCGTCCATTAATGATAAGGTTGAGCCGCAAACCGAAGCCATCGAAGTTGAGCCATTGGATGACATAATCTCGGACACCACCATAATCGTATAGGGAAAAGTGTCTTTGTCCGGAATCATTGGCTCTAAGGCTCTTTCGGCCAAAGCGCCATGGCCGACTTCACGCCTTGATGGCCAGCCAATCCGGCCGGCCTCCCCCACAGAAAACGGCGGGAAAATATAGTGATGAATATAGCGCTTGGTTGTTTCCCCTTCCAAATCTTCAATCAGTTGTTCCAGGCTGGGCGAGCCCAAGGTAGTGATGGTCAAAGCTTGGGTCATGCCCCGTTTAAATACAGCTGAACCGTGAGTTCTGGGTAGTACCCCAACCGCCGATGACAACTCCCTGATTTGATCAGGTTTTCTGCCGTCTGGCCGGATTTTATTAGTCACTAATTGGTCCCGCACTTGCTCAATAAAGTACTCTTCCAAAACCGAGTGAATGTCGGTGCCGGCAACTTCAGGCAATTCTTGAGAGACGGCTTTTTCAATCTCACTTAAGTCTTCTTTGGAACTTCCGGTTTGCAGGCGGTTAATCACCTCGTCAACTTCTTTTTTAGCCTTGGCCATTACTTGTTTTGCCATCTTGGCGTCAATCTTGGCTGGCTCGACCACCATTTTGGTTGGTTTAATTTCCGCCGCGAGCTCATTGATGGTCTCAACAATTTCGGCAATCGCTTTTTGGGCTTCAGCTAAACACTTTAAGGTTAAATCTTCGCTTACCTCTTTGGCGCCGGCCTCAACCATGACAATCGCGTCTTTAGAGCCGGAAACCACCAAGTCCATTTTGGAAGTTAATTGCTGGTCGCGGGTAGGATTAATCAAAATCTCGTCTTTGTCTGATAAGCCAACCCTAACAGCGGCAATCGGACCGGCCCAGGGAATCGGCGAAATCGACAAAGCGGTCGAGGCACCGATTAGACCTAACATGTCCGGATCAGTTTGCTTGTCATAAGACAAAACCGTGGCTACCACCTGAACTTCGTTCATGTACTCTTTGGGAAATAGTGGCCTGATGGAACGGTCAATGATCCGGGCTCTTAAAATCGCTTCATCGGTCGGTTTGCCGTCGCGCTTGACCCAGCGCGAACCTTTAATAATACCCGAGGCGTAAAGTTTTTCCTGGTAATCAACTGACAGGGGAAAATAACCCAACTCGGGTTTTAATTTGCCGGCAACCACCGTGACGTGGACTACTGTTTCGCCGGAAGTGACCAAAACCGCGGCTGTCGCCTGTTCGGCAAACCGGCCGACTTCAAGTTTAATTTCTTTGCCACCCACTTTAACGGTCTTAGTTATCAATTTTGCCACAATTACTTCTTAATCTTTAATTTAGTCGCAATTATCTGCGCTCTTTTTGAATCTTTTCTTTTTAGGTAATTTAAAAGACGCCGTCTTTTAGACACCATTGCCAGCAAACCCTTACGCGAGTGCTGGTCTTTGTCATTTTTCTTCAAATGTCCGGTTAAACGCTTAATTTTCTCGGTTAATAGAGCGATTTGGACTTCGGGAGAACCAGTATCGCCCTTTTGTAAACCAAAAGATTTAATAATTTTTGACTTGTCGGTGGTAGCTAAAGGCATAAGTAACTATTGTAACACACCTGATTTAAAAACTTTTGGCTTTAACCAGTCTGGTGACGGGCCCTCGTCGGCTTGCCCGCCCATAGATATTGGCTCTGGCTGCACTGGCGTTACCGGCATAAACGGCTGGGGTGTGGGTGTTTGGAAGGCCCCAAACGGCGACTGGACTC
>DATEUG010000068.1:0-4478 GCA_035283225.1 Patescibacteria group bacterium
TCCCATGGTTGAGGATCAGGGCTCGGCCGCTTTTTACGGGCCAAAAATTGATTTTGTAATTGAATCTTCAATCGGCCGGGAATTTGCCATTTCCACTAACCAGATTGACCTTTTCATGGGGGGACGATTTAAGCTCAAATATACTGAT
This sequence comes from Patescibacteria group bacterium, assembly GCA_035283225.1. Classification (GTDB taxonomy): domain Bacteria; phylum Patescibacteriota; class Microgenomatia; order UBA1400; family CG1-02-47-37; genus DATEUG01. The sequence continues at coordinate 149 of DATEUG010000068.1, forward strand.
TCAGCCGGTAAAGAAGCGACTCCGGTGATTATCCACCGGGCCCCCTTAGGCTCGCACGAGCGTTTTATCGGCTTTTTAATTGAGCACTACGGCGGCGCTTTTCCGACTTGGCTCCACCCGGTTCAAGTGGCAATTGTCCCTATCGGCGACAAACATCTGCCTTATGCCAAAAGCATTGCCCAAAAGCTGAAAGAACAGGGTATTAGAGTCGAGATTGATGCGGCCGATCACACGATGCAGGCCAAAGTGAGAACGGCCGAAGAACAAAAAGTACCCTACCTTATAATTATCGGTGACAAAGAGGTTAAGGCTAAAAATATCAGTCTTCGGGGCAGAGGCAGAAAAGATTTAGGGACAATGACTGTTACCGATTTTAGTACCAAGCTTTCTAAAGAAATTGCTGATCAAGCTTAAGCCTGATACAATCAACCCCTGTTATGAATAAACTTTATAAGTTAAATCAAGCGATTAATTTCCCAGAGCTTCGGATTATCGGCCCCGATGAAAAACAAATCGGGGTTTTGTCCCGGGATGAGGCTTTAAAAAAAGCGGCTGAACTTAAAATGGATCTGGTCTTAATTACCGATAAAGCCAAGCCGCCGATTGCCAGAATTATTGACTTTAACAAATTTAAATACCAGCAAACCCGGAAAGACCGCCAGGGAAAAAAGAAAGACAAATCCGGCGATCAAAAAGAGATCAGGTTTACCCCGTTTATCGCCCAGGGGGATTTTGGTACCAGGATTGAAAGGATCAAAGATCTTTTAAAAGCTGGACACAAAGTTAAACTCACGGTAAAATTCACCGGTCGCCAAATCACCAGAAAAGATTTTGGAGATGCAATTTTAAATCGAGCCACCAGCGCCCTGGCCGGCGTCGGCACCCAAGAGTCACAGCCGAAAATGCAGGGCAAGTTACTTTGGGTAATTGTGTCCCCGAAACGATAAAAATATATGCCAAAAAACAAAATTAAAACCAGAAAAGCAGTTGCCAAACGTTTTAAGCTGACCAAGGGTGGTAAATTAATGCGCCGGGGCGCTCAAAACCGGCACCTTAAAGCCAACCGGAGCAAAAGAAATGCCCGCAGAAGCAAGGTTTTAAAAGAGATACCTCATAATGTGGCCAAAAAATTAATAAGATTGCTGGGGAAATAAAATGAGAGTCAAAACCGGCTTTGTCAGGCATCGCAAGCACAAAAAAATCCTTCAGTCGACCAAAGGTTACCGGATGACCCGGTCGCGGCTCATCAAAGTGGCCAAACAGGCCGCTTTGCACGCCGGCCAATACGCCTTTCATGGTAGAAAGCGCCGGAAACGCGACTTAAGAAGTTTATGGATTACCCGTATCAATGCCGCTTTAACCGGCAAAACACTTTCCTACAGCCGCTTTATTAAGGCCTTAAAAGACAAAAATGTCATTCTTGATAGAAAAATCTTAGCCGATTTAGCTGCTAATGACGCAGCGACTTTCCAGTTTATCGTTGACAAGGTAAACTAGAAGGGATGCAAAACCAACTTTTAAATCTTAAAAACCAGGCATTATCGTTAATTAATCAAGCTGAAGACAAGATTGAACTCGAGCGCTTAAGAATTGATTACTTGGGCAGAAAAGGCCAATTAACTTTAAGCTTAAAAAAGCTACCCCAACTGCCTTTAACTGAACGAGTTGGTTTCGGCACTTTGGGAAATGATGTTAAAAACGCCCTGGAAACTGCGATTGCCGACAAAGCCAAAAGCTTAAGCCAAAAAGTAGTTGTTAATAGAGGTGAGTGGTTTGACCCAACCATGCCCGGTGAAATGCCGCCATTGGGTAAAATTCACCCCATCAGTTTAGTCATTAATGAAGTCGAAGACATTTTTGCCCGCTTTGGTTTCACTGTGGCTACCGGTCCTGAAGTCGAGTGGGATGAAATTAACTTTCAAAAATTAAGGTTAGGCCCGGATCACCCCAGCCGCGACACCCAGGAAACTTATTATTTTGACGATAAAAAACTGTTGCGGGTTCACACCAGCTCAGTCCAGATCAGGTACTTAACTAAAAACCCGCCGCCTGTCAGAATCATTGCCCCGGGTCGGGTGTACCGCCGAGACACCATTGACGCCACTCATTTACCCAGCTTTCACCAGATCGAAGGTTTAATGGTTGATGATAAAACCACCTTAACGGATTTAATGGGCCTCTTGGAACACGCCGTAAAAAAACTCTTTGGCCAAAAACGAAAAGTCCGCTTTTACGGCCATCATTTCCCTTATACCGAGCCCAGTTTAGAAGTTGAGGTTCAAAATGATAAAGGCGAGTGGCTGGAAATTTTAGGCTGCGGCATGGTCCACCCCGAAGTCTTAGTCAACTGCGGCCTTGACCCAAAAAAATACCAAGGCTGGGCTTTCGGCATGGGCGCCGACAGGCTAGCGATGCTGAAATTCGGCATTACCGATATCAGGAGGTTATATACTCGCGCCTAAATCCTGGTTAAACGAACTGGTGAATCTTGCCGGAGTCAGCGATAGCCAGCTGGCTCAAGCCTTAACTTTTGCCGGCAATAAAGTTGCCAGTGTCACTAAAAAAGACGGCGACACTGTTTTTGAGTTTGAAGTGACTTCGAACCGGCCCGATACTTTGTCAATTATTGGACTGGCCCGAGAGGCAGCGGCAATCTTAAACCAAAATCTTAAATTGCCGAAAGAGACCGAAATAAATTTTCCTGACAACCCGGCTTTAACCTTGAACAATGATAAAAAACTTTGTCCGACCTATGCTTTGGTTGGCTTCTCAGGAGTTACCGTCAAACCTTCTTCAAAGTTAATCCAAACTAGGCTGTCACTTTCCGGTTTTCGGCCGGTTAACAATATCGTTGATATCACCAACTACTTAATGCTGGCCACTTGTCAGCCAATGCATGCCTTTGACGCTGATAAAATTGAGGGGGAACTGACTTTGCGCGTCGCCAAGGCGGGGGAAACAATCACCAGCCTGGATCACGTTGAAAGAATTTTGGAAGGCGGAGAAATTATTATTGCCGATGAGAAAAAAATCATCGACTTAGCCGGTCTTATGGGTGGGCTTAATAGTGAAGTCAGTGATCAAACTAAAAATGTTTTGTTGTTAGTCCCGATTTACGATTCAGTGACGATCCGCCGGGCCGGCAAAAACTTAAAATTAAGAACCGAAGCATCAAACCGGTTTGAGAAAAAGCTTGATTTAACCCAAGTTGAAGCGGTTGCGAAAATGGCCGCCGCCCTGATTGCCGCCGAAGCCAATGGTACGCCTTCAACCAAGTTAGTCAACCTCACCCCAGAGTATGTCGCACCAATCATTAAATTAACTCCGGAAAAGGTTAAAAAAGTCATTGGCATTGATATCGAGATTGACTTAAATGTTCTGGAAATTAAAGTTGACGGCGACCACTACCAGCCGCCGGCTTGGCGCCGCGATTTGGAAACCGATGTTGATCTGATTGAAGAAATCGCCCGACTTTACGGCTACAACCAGCTGCCCAAAACCTTGCCTAGCGGCACTATCCCTGTCCACCCGACTGCCCTTAAACCCAACTGGATGAGAAAAATCAGGGATTTAGCCGCTCAACTTGGCTACACCGAAGGCTATTCTTCCACTTTAATTAATCAAAGAGAAGGCAATCACTTAAAAGTACTCCACCCGATGTCTTCTGACTTTGAATATATGCGGACCACTATCCTTGAATCATTGTTGCCGGCTACTCCCGGAAACTGGTTTGAACTAGGCACCGTATTTAATCCCAACCCCAAGTCAGATAAGCTGCCGATTGAAATTCAGGAATTGGGTATGACCTCAACTAAGTTTAACTATGCTCAAATCAAGGGCCAGATAGAAACTTTGGGAGAAAGGTTAGGAGTAAGCCTCATGATTGATAAAGATTCACAAATAATTCTTGATAATAAATCAATCGGGTCGGTGACCAAAGTCGACCACGCCTGGCTGACAATAATAAATGCTTCTGTTTTAGCCGAAAAAGCCACCGGCCAATTTCAGCTGCCGTCGGTATCGACCTTTCAAGCGATAGTTGAAGACCTGACCGTAACCCTTCCGGAGAAAACTTTCATTGGTCCGGTAATTGAAGCAATTAAGGCCGCTAACCGTTTAGTGGCCGGGGTGGAGCTGACTAAAATTTACAAGCAAAACTTTACTTTCCACTTAATTTATCAATCCTTGACCAGACAGCTGTCTGCCCGCGATGTTCAACCGGTGCGAAGACTCATCGTGGGTACTGTTTCCCGGAAATTTAAAGCTAAACTGGTAGGCAAACTCTAGGGGCTGGGGGATGGCGAGGGCGAAGGTGAGGGTGTTGGTGACG
>DATEUG010000069.1:0-2006 GCA_035283225.1 Patescibacteria group bacterium
ACGGCGCTTTGAGCAAAAACCGAGATGGCAAATAATGCCACCACCCTACCGGTTAAAAGTGTCGCCTGCCAAGGAAAGTTGGCCGTACCAAAAGCCAAGCGAACTGCCGGCACTCTTAAGATTAATAAAATCATCCCCGCCGGCAAGCTTAAAAACAATACCTGATTTAATGAGGCAATGAGCAAAACCTTAAATTTCTGCAAATCTTCTAAAGTTACCCGGGACAGACTGGGTAAAGCAGCTTGACCGATGGTGGAGCCAAATAATCCCACCGGCAGCGAGTTTAAATGCTGGGCAAAGTAAAAAATCGCCAAAGATCCTGCCGGTAAAGCAGTGGCGATAAACACCGCCAGGGTTAATTCGATTTGGGAAACCGCCAACGCCAAAGTTCTTGGCAGCATCAACCGGCCAATCCGTTTAACGCTGGGGTGGCGATAGTCAAAACTAAACTGAAAGCGAAAACCTATTTTCCTGGTTAAAGGCAGTTGAATCAATAAATGCAGTAAGGCGCCTAAAAGTACGCCCACGGCCGGCCCAAAAATTCCTAAAATCGGCGATAAAACCAGAATCCCGAAAATGATACCGAGATTATAAGCAATCGGGGACAAGGCCGGAATAATAAAATGATGGTGGGATTGAAGTATCCCGGTTAAAAAAGCGCTCACCAAAAACGATAACTGCGCCAGCACCAAAATTCTGGTGAGACTAACCATTAGGCTTAATTCGACGGCGGAAAAACTGGGGGCAATCAAGCGGCTAAGGCTGGAGGCAAAGACGATCAGCAGGCCGGCCAAAATCAAAAACCCGACCACGGCAAAGGTAATTACGGTCGAAGCTACATGCCAGGCCTCCTTTTTGTCTTTAACTAAATGCTGAGAAAAAACGGGAATAAAGGCGGCTGACAAGGCGCCGACTACTAAAAGCTGAAAAATCATGTCGGGTAACCGAAAGGCGGCAAAATAAACGTCCAATTGCCAAGCAGTTTCAGGTGAGAAAAAAGCGCCAGCCAAAAAACGGTCGCGGACCAACCCCAAAATACTGGACAAAAACACCGTCAGCATTAGAACGGCGGCGGCGGACAAAATATTCGTCTGTCTGCGGTATAAAAAGCGACTGACCATTGGCTGGCCGAGTATAGCATGATATTATTGCCCTTGTTTATGCCTATCCTTAAATCGGCAATCAAAAAATTAAAGCAAGATAAGCGCCGGACAATAACCAATAAACGCTATTTGGTCACCCTTAAAAAGAGCTTAAAGTTGGCCCGCGCCAAAAAGTCCCCAAAAACTTTATCTGCGGCCTTTCGGGCCCTGGACCGGGCTGCCAAAGTTAATTTGATTCACAAAAATAAGGCTTCCCGGTTAAAATCCCGCTTGATGCGGCATTAAAACTTCCCCTGTATACTTAAAGCACCATGACTGCCCTGGGTTTAGATATAAATTTGTTGCCCAAAAGTAAATGGGAAAAGGGGTTTGTCGGCAAACTCCTGTTTTGGGCCTTAAACGTCGGCCGGTATGTCGTGGTGTTTACAGAGTTAATTGTGATTGGGGCATTTTTATTCCGCTTTGGTTTGGATAAAAGACTGACTGATTTAAACTTCGAGATTAACCAGAAAAAAAATGCGGTCATGACTTATGGTGATCTAGAGGCAAAGTGGCGCCGGCTGCAGCATCAGTTAGAGGCCGTGGCTAATGTGCAAGCTGAAGCAGTCAACGCCAATCAGGTTTTAGACGCCATCAGTCAAATCACTCCGCTTGACACCAGCTACACCACGATTACTCTTAATGCCAAAAAGGTAGTTTTGGAAGGCCAAACCTTGTCCAATGTCGGCTTGGCCACGTTATTAACTAAGGCTCAAAGTCAGCCCCTATTTAAAGAGGTAACCTTAGAAACCGTCAGCTCAAGCGTCGATCAAAGTGGAGTGATCACCTTTAGGCTGACTTTAACTTTATGAGTTTAATCGCCAATCGACCATTAAGCCGCCAACAGTACGTCAAGTACTTTAC
>DATEUG010000070.1:0-3259 GCA_035283225.1 Patescibacteria group bacterium
CCACCGGAAAAATGGCCGCTTCTGGCCGGCTATTCCACTCACGAAATTGAGGCGTTAGAGTTTGACAACACTTGGGGAGCGTATCTTTGCGGTAACCCGGATATGATTACCGAGGTTAAAGAGCTGGTGATTAAAAAGGGCGTGCCTGAGGCCCAAGTTCACTTTGAGAAATTTTTCTGATACCATTTCACTATGGCCAAGTACAAGGTCAAGATTTTAAGAGATAAATGCATTGGTGCTGCCTCCTGCGTTGGCATTGCCCCGGAAACGTTTAAACTAGACGACGAAAATATTGCCATCTTACTCTCTGAAGACAAGGATACGGCGGAAAATATTATTCTGGCTGCCCAAAGCTGCCCCACCAACGCGATTGAAATTTACGACGTGGCCACTAACGAAAAGGTCTGGCCCAAAGAATAGCTCCGCCAAAGGCGGACAGGCCTATAATCTTCTTGAGGAATTAGTCTTGACAACAGGCGTGAGATTAGTTTAGGCTGTAAGGGTAAAGGGGGTGAGATATTAAATGGCTTATTCTTTTAAAAACTCCAAGGGAGTAACTTACTACCTCCATCACAAAGATGTGACTCTAAGAGGTGGTAAGCAGCAAAGAATTTACTTCTTTGCCAGAGATGTTCGTGCCGGCTCTTTAGACGCGGTTCCAAGCGGCTACGAAGTAATGGAAACCAAGAGAACGGGAATGCCGGTTCTTAAAAAAGCTTAATGCAATGAATTTCGCTTTTTAAAGCCCTTCGTGTTTTAAGCGGAGGGCTTTTTGGTATAATAGGGGCTATTAGGAGGACAGATGGAAAATAAAACCGCCCGTTTAGCGATAGTTGGTTTAGGTTTATTGGTGATTATCATTGGTTCGATTTGGTTAATCAGGCGCAATCGCCAAGCCGAGGAAGCAGTCAGACCCGAGATAGTTTTAGAGGAGTCAAAGATGATGCCCGGTCCGTCGCTGGTACCAGCGATGACAGATGAGGAAAAAGCGGCCATTGATGCGGTTTTTGCGAAAGAGGGGGCGCAAATGACTCTACTTTCTGACGTTACCGGCGGAGCCAGCGTTGGCACAGCCTGGAGGGCTTTGGCTGACGGCAAGTTTTACCACAAAGTCGAAGCTTCGAGTTTGCCGGCCTTGGAAAAAGGTTTTTTCTATGAGGGTTGGCTGGTCGGTCCGGACGGCTTTTTCTCTACAGGCAGAGTGGCAGCAGTTGACGGCAGCGGCCAACTTTATTACACCATTGACGAAGATAAAACTGCTTTTACCGGTGTGGTGATAACGCTTGAGCCGGAAGACGGCGACTTAAGCCCCGACAAACACATTTTGGAAGGTTCGTTCTAATGGTATAGTGGTACCAAGATGGCCTTGGTACCTTTCATTAAGAATATTGCTTTCTTCGGCTTTTCTGATTTCAAGCCTTTAAGCCGCGACTACCGTCAGGCCTTTTTACTGGCCCGCACTTTAGCTCAAAAAGGTTACACCATTGTTAACGGTGGCGGCCCGGGGATTATGGATGCGGCCACCAAGGGAGCAGAATCAGTCAAGGGGGAGACACTGGCGATTACTTTTTCACCTCATGATGCCCCTGGGTTTGAAGGCCGTTACATTGCCAACCGGGTAGACAAAGAAATCAAAACCAAAAACTACATTGAACGGATGTTTAAGCTCATGGAACACTCTGATTGTTTTATTATGTTTAACGGCGGTACGGGTACCTTGTCCGAGTTTGCCACCGCCTGGGCCTTGGGTCGGCTTTATTATCCTCACCACAAACCGTTTGTTTTATACGGCAAGTTTTGGCAAGATATTATTAAACTGTTGAAAGTGAAGATGAAATTAAGAGAATCTGATATGAAAGTGTTTCGGGTGGCTACCAACAAGCAGGAGGTGATGTCTGCCCTTTCCGGCTTTGAAGATGAAATGGCTAAATTTGACCACAAACATTGCCAAATTTGTCAGGATAAAGCCTTTTTAACATGATTTATTTAGGGGCAGACCATCGAGGCTTTAAGTTAAAAGAAAAAATTAAAGACTGGCTGAAAGAGTGGAGGGTGGAGTTTACTGATTTAGGCAATGCCCGGTTTGACCCCATTGATGACTTTCCAGATTTTGCCTTTGCCGTGGCTAGAAAAGTTAATCAGGGTCAGGGTCAGGGGATACTGCTTTGCGGCTCGGGCGGCATGGCTTTAGCCGCCAACAAGTTTAAGGGGGTCAGAGCGGTTGAAACCTGGAATGTGGCTACCGCCGAGCATGCTAAAGCCCATGATGCTGCCAACGTTTTAATGATTGCGGCCGATTTTGTTGATGACCTCATGGCCAAAAAGATGGTTAAGATCTGGTTAGACACCAAAGTTAAACAGGACGAGAAATATCAGCGCCGATTAGCTAAAATTAGTAAGATAGAGGAAACAAATTATGCTTAAAGTCGCCATCAATGGTTTTGGCCGCATCGGCCGCCTAGCTTTACGGGTGGGTTTAGCCAAACACCAAGACAAAATAGAGTTTGTGGCAATTAACACTTCGGGTCGGATGAATGCTGCCGGCTGGGCACACCTGTTTGAGTTTGACTCGATTTATGGCCGTTATCAAGGGAAGGTGAGTGTTGAGGGTGAGAGTCTGCTGGTCGACGGGGTTAAAGTCCCGTTTTTTGCTGAACTGGATCCAAGTCAGCTGCCCTGGAAAAAGCTAGACGTGGACTTGGTATTAGAATGCACCGGAAAATTTCGTAAACCTGAAGAGGCTGAAGCTCATCTTAAGGCCGGTGCCAAGAAAATGCTTCTTTCCGCTCCGCCCAAAGGTGACACCATTAGTACCTACCTTATCGGCGTTAACGACCAAGATTTAAAAGATGACAAGATGTTTTCCAACGCCTCTTGCACCACCAACTGCGTTGGTCCGGTGACCAAAGTGATGGTGGAAAAGTTCGGGGTGAAAAAGGCGGTCATGACCACGGTTCACGCTTATACCTCGGATCAGCGCTTACACGATAACTCTCACAAAGATTTAAGGCGCGCCAGAAACGCCGCTCTCAACATGATTCCGACCTCAACCGGTGCGGCTGTTTCAACCGGGAAAGTAATTAAAGAATTAGACGGTTTGTTTGACGGCATTTCTATCAGGGTGCCGATAGCGGTAGGATCGATTGCCGACTTTACTTTCTTAACTAAAACAAAAACTACGGTTGAGGCAGTTAACCAAGCCATGGTTGATGCAGCCAAGGGTGAACTTAAAGGCATTTTAGAAACAACTGATAAGCCA
>DATEUG010000071.1:0-2866 GCA_035283225.1 Patescibacteria group bacterium
GAAGATCAATCGTGTTTAAGGGGCCATTTCGGTGTTTGGCAATATAGAGCTTGCAGTTATCCAGTTTTTCCTCATCTTCTCTGTACAAAAACATGACTACGTCGGCATCCTGCTCAATCCCGCCTGATTCCCTTAAATCTGCCAGTTGAGGTCTTCTTACTCCCCGGTGCTCAACTGCCCGGGAAAGCTGGGATAATGCCAGAACCGGAATCCTTAACTCACGGGCTAAGTTTTTCAAACCCATGGAGACTTCAGAAATTTCCTGGACCCGGTTTTCTAAGTTTCGGCTGTGAGCCAGCTGAAGATAGTCAACGACTAAAAATTTCACCCCATGCTCTGCCTGCAGACGACGAGCCTTGGTGCGCATTTCCATGATGCTCATGCCGGGCGTATCGTCAACATAAAAAGGTGCCTCGGCTAATTGCCCCATGGCGTCGGATAAGGAAGCAAAGTCGGTTTCGCTTAACCTCCCGGTTTTTAATCTCCAGGCATCGATGTCCGCTTGAGCCACCAGCAACCGGTCCACCAATTCTTCCTGGCTCATTTCCAAAGAGAAAAACCCAATGGGGATTTTTTGCTCGACGGCTGCGTGTTGGGCAATATTTAAAGCCAAGCTGGTTTTACCCACACCCGGCCGGGCCGCCAAAATCAGCAGGTTTGAATTCTGCATTCCCGCCAAAACATTGTCTAAATCAGTAAATCCTGTCGGAATCCCCCGCAAACCGCCGGCAGATTTGTGAAGCTCATCGAGTCGATCAAAAGATTCAGCCAAAGCGTCTTTGATCGGGATAAAGTTTTTAACCAAATGCTGCTGGCTTAAACCAAAAATCGCTTTTTCAGCGCTGTCTAAGATTTTGGTTAACTCATTGCTCTCGTCAAACGAATCCTCAACGATCTTACTAGCTTCACTGATTAATTCCCTTTTAGTGTAAAGGTTTTTTACAATCGTGGCGTAGTTTTCCGCATGAGCCGAGGTCGGTACTTGGTTAACTAATTCGGTTAAATAGGCGGCCCCGCCGATTTTAGACAAACTTTTTTTGGATTTTAATTTTTCGGCCACGGTCACCACATCAATCGGCTCCCGGTTCTCATAAAGTTCCAAAGCGCATTCAAAAATCAGCCCGTGCTTGTCGTGGTAAAAATACTCCGACTTTAAAATCTGGGAAACCTCGGCGACCGCATCTTTGTCGATTAAAACCGCTCCTAAAACTGACTGTTCGGCCTCCAAGCTTGAAGGCGGGACCTTGATTTTACCGGCCATAACGGTTGAGAATCGTAAGCTCCAACTGCTCCTCGTTTAACTCACCTTTTTTGACCACTAATTTGTCCAAATGTTTTGGCTCGAGGCCCGACACTTTAACAAAATCTTCTACCGGACTTCTTTTGCCAAAATTGGGGCTATGCTCTTTGGTTTTGTAATGCATCGGCACAACGATATAAGGATTGATTTGCTCGACCACTTTCCAGGCAGTTTCCGGGTCAAGGGAAAAAACGCCGCCGGTAGGGACCATCAAAACATCAACCTCACCCAGACGGTGAATCTGCTCATCACTTAAACTATGGCCCAGATCACCCAGGTGACAAAGATTAATTTCGTCCATATGAATGGAATAAATCGTATTGGGACCCTTTTCGGCTCCTTGTTTATTATCGTGCCATGAAGCCACACCAAAAATTGTTACGCCTTTAACCTCATACTCTCCCGGGCCGTTGATAATCATCGGCCCCCCCGAAACCAAACCGGCAGCATTATGGTCAAAGTGATCGTGAGAAATGGTGACAATATTCGCCTCCACTTTTGGCAGTTTAAAGCCGACTTCTGCCTCAAATGGGTCGCACACCAATTTCACATCTTTGTGCTTTAGCAAAAATGCTGAGTGGCCTAAATAGGAAAGCTCCATAAAAGTGTAGTCATCCTATCACAATCCCATTTTCTTGACAATGAAATCTAATCGGTGCTATATTCCGAAAGCCTTAAAAGCCTATGAAAAAAGAAGTTTTAATCGCCGTTGTCTCGGGAATCGTTATAGGTTTGATCATTACTTTGGGAATTTATACCGCCAATAAGGCCCTGGAACGGCAAAAAGCCAAAAAAGCCGCTTCCGATCAAGGGGTCGGTTTGACTGATGTTAACTCACCCTTAACTCAAAAATCTCTGACAATTACCTCTCATCAGCCATATGACCTGGTCAACGAACCGGAAATTACTCTTTCCGGCATTGCCTGGCCTAGTGCCGCTGTCGCCCTAATGACCGAATCCGATAATTTTTTAATCGAGGCTGACGCAGAAGGCATCTTTACCTTTACCTTTAAACTGGTAACCGGTTTTAACGAATTAACCCTGGTGGCGGCCGATGATTCTGGTGCTACCCACACACTGCCGTTTGTGATTACCTATTCAGAAGACGAGTTTTTACCCCCCAGCCCTAGTCCTAGCCCTAAAACAACCCAATGATTAAAAAAATAATCCTTACCATTGCTTTACTAATGGTTACCGGCCTGCCTGTCGGCAGACAGGTTTTACCGACTCTGGCTCAAGAAGCTACCGACTCGGCCAACCAATCTTTGACTGATAAAATCAAAGAACGCCTTCAGGACACGGCCGAACAGGGTTTAGACACGATTAAAGATGCCTTAACCGAAAGTGCCACCGCCCCCCGACCCAAAGCTTACGTTGGCGCCGTTACAGCCATGACCCAAAATACAATTACCTTGCAGTTTAAAAATGAAACTTTGGTGGTTGGTTTTGATGAGAACACTGAAATAGTCCAGGCCCGGGGCCGGGTCGCCCTAGATCCTGAAGATCTGAAAGTCGAAGACTTTTTATTGGCATTTGGCTTTGTCACCGGTGACAATGTCCAGCTCA
>DATEUG010000072.1:0-2764 GCA_035283225.1 Patescibacteria group bacterium
GGTTTTAAAAACAAGAAAGCAACGTAGGCCACCAAAAACAGCCCCAGGGTTCGTTCCAAGAGCGCTTCCGGCAGGCTGACCGGCAGTTTTGCCCCCAGAAAAGCGGCGATAATGCCGGGAATACCAAAAAGTAAAATCAGTTTCCAATTAAAGCCTTTTTTAAACAGCACCATTTTCCAGATGTCGCTAAACCAATGGATGATACCAACGAAGAGTAAGGTGGCCGGCAGGGGCAGGAATATCGATAAAATCGGAACCATAATGGTTGAGGTGCCAAAACCGGTCATGGTGCCGATAGTTGAGGCAACTAGAGTAAGCAGAATCAAACCAAGATAACTGACCATTTTTATTAGTATAATACATAAATTATGAGTCTTTCTGTCGGAATTATTGGCTTACCCAATGCGGGCAAGTCTACTTTGTTTAATGCTTTAATCCAAAAGCAGCAAGCTTTGATGGCTTCGTATCCTTTTGCCACCATTGAACCCAATGTCGGAGTGGTGCCGGTTGAGGATGAACGACTAGCGGTGCTGGCCAAAATTGTTGCCACAGACAAAATTGTGCCGGCCACAGTTAAGTTTGTCGATATTGCCGGATTGGTTAAGGGAGCGGCTACGGGTGAGGGTTTGGGCAACAAATTTTTAGCCCACATCAGGGAAGTAGATTTAATCGTTCATGTTTTAAGGGATTTTCATAGTGCTGACGTGGTCCAAACCGGAGTTGACCCAAAATCAGATTATGAAACGGTTAAAACTGAATTAATTCTGGCAGACTTAGCTACAGTTGTTAAACAAAAAGAAAAGGGTTTGGAGCGGGTGCTTCAAGCGCTGGAACAGGGTAAAGAGGTGAGGGAACTGGAGTTAACTGATGCCGAAGAGGATCTAGTTAAACCCCTGTTTTTACTCACCTCAAAGCCAGTTTTGTTTGTGATTAACATTGATGAAAGCCAAATTAAAAATACAGCGGTCATTGAGCAGCAATTTCCGGGCTGGGAGGTAGTCGCCATTTGCGCCAAGATGGAAACAGAGTTAATTGAGTTTGAGGCTTCCGAGCGGACTGCCTACTTAAAAGAACAGGGATTGTTTGACACAGGTTTAAACCGTTTGGTTAAAAAGGCCTATGACAAACTGGGGTTAGTCAGCTTTTTAACTGCCGGGAAGATTGAGGTGAGAGCTTGGACCGTTAAAGTTGGGACGCTGGCGCCTGAGGCGGCCGGGGTGATCCATACCGACTTTACCAAGAAGTTTATTAAGGCCAATGTGGTTGACTATGACAAGTTTGTTTTAGCTAACGGCTGGCAAAATGCCAGGGCAAAAGGCTGGGTTAAAAGCGAAGGCAAGGATTACCAGTTTAAAGGTGATGAAGTGGTCGAGTTTGCGGTTGCAACTTAAGGCTATTTGGTTTATCATCCAAAATGAAAGCGATGAGAACATACATTTTCGCCTTGGTTTTATCCTCAGAGACCGGGAAAGACGAGGCCAAAGCAAAAAAACTGGTTGAATCTCTGGTGACCGAACACGGCGGCAAAGTCGTGGACACAAAGGTTTTGGGATTAAAGGAATTGGCTTACAAAATTAAAGGTGCGGTCCTCGGCTGGTATGGTTTTTTTACTGTGGAATTGCCGGCTGATAAAGTTAAAAGTTTGAATAAGCAAGCTAGATTAAACGAGCAAATCTTAAGACATTTATTAGTAGCCCATGAGGCTAAAAAGGAGTAGGTTATGGCAAGCCGTTCGCTTAATCGGGTAACTTTAATCGGCAATTTAACCAGGGATCCGGAGCTAAGATACACCCCCCAAGGTACACCGGTGTGTACTTTTGGTTTAGCCACTAATCGCAGTTGGCAGCCAGCCAGCGGCGGCGATCGGCAGGAAGAAACCGAGTTTCACCGAATTGTGTCCTGGAACAAGTTGGCCGAGCTTTGCAATGAGTTACTATTTAAAGGCCGCAAGGTCTACCTTGAAGGCCGGATCCAGACCAGAAACTGGACCGATGCCCAGGGTACTGAAAAAACTACTACTGAGATTGTCATTGACAACATGATTATCCTTGACAGCAAAAGGCGCGAAGGCCAGCCCATCGGCGAAGGCTACCAGAATGAAGCTTATACCGAACCAGCTCCGGCGGCAGCGGCAGGTGAACCGGTAGTTGTGCCGGATGAGCCAAAGACTCGTAAGAAAACTGCTAAGGCCAAGGAGCAGCCAGCGGCAGAATCAGTCAGTGAAGAAGTTAATCCTGATGATATACCCTTTTAATGATGAAACGGCCAATTTTAAAACGCAACCGGCCCAAATGCTTTTTTTGTGAAAACCATATAGAGCCGGATTTTATCGATTTTGAAACATTGAAAAAGTTTTTGAGCGACCGGGGAAAAATCATGTCGCGAGAGCGTTCTGGTGTTTGTGCCAAACACCAGCGGCATTTGTCTCGCGCGGTCAAGCGGGCGCGGATATTGGCTTTACTGCCCTTTGTCGCATGACCTTGAAACAGCTGAGACTGGGTGTGGTCACTATTACCTTAGTTTTGCTGTCGTTTTATTCTGGCTGGCAATTTAGGGGCAGCCGGTCTGCTCAACGTTTACTGCCGACGAGTATTGTGGTTGATCGAACCCAGCCCGCCGGCAAACAAAACATTGACATGAATTTGTTTTGGCAGGTGTGGGATAAATTGGACCAACAATATTTGATCAAAGACGACGTTAACCCGCAAGCGATGGTTTGGGGGGCGATTAAAGGCATGACCGCGGCCTTGGGTGACCCTTACAC
>DATEUG010000073.1:0-5136 GCA_035283225.1 Patescibacteria group bacterium
GCAGAAAAACCGAGCCTCCGCCGTTTTGTTGAATTTTTAAAACAAAACTACCCCTTTGATTTAAATGATGAGGTAACTTTAATCGGCCATTCGGTCGGAGCAGTGGCAATTTTAAGCTGGCTGCAAAGCCTACCTCAAGAAACTCGGGTAGGGAATTGTTATTTGGTGGCCGCTTTTATAGATGATTTAGGTTGGGAGATGATGAAAGATTTCTTCAATCCGCAGCTGGAATTTTCCAAAATCAAAGGCAAGGCAGAAAAGCTGAATTTTATTTACTCAGACGATGATCCATTTATTGCGACTAAAGACGTGGAGTTTTTATCCGGCCAAGTAGATGGGGAGTTGCATTTAATTAAAGGTCAAAAACACTTTGCCATCGACCCCGGCGGCCCTCAGTACAAAGAATTCCCGTTTTTACTCGATTTGATTTTGAAAAATGAGCCCGGAAACTGATCAAGAGCGTTCCAATAGAATTTTGGGGCAGTTAAGAGCGAAATATCCAGGGAAAAATGCCTTTGACATGGACGGCACTGGTCACCACCTTGTCTGTGAGGTTGAGCCGACCACGGATCACCCTGAGTACGACCGGGCGATTGAAGTGATCATCTCAAGCAAACCCCACAAGCATTTTAAAATGACCCAAAACTACACCATTCTTTCCGGCAACCTTGAATTGCATCTTGATGATGAAGTCATTTCCCTAAAACCCGGAGATAGATACGCCATTCAACCCAATAAGGTGCATTGGGCTAAAAGTAACGATGAGGCCTGGGTGGAAATATACTCCACTCCCGGCTGGACTAAAGAAGATCATGTTCCTGTCGAGGTGAAAAATGAGAAATTTTAATCCAGGTCAATATAAGGATTTATTTGACGAGTGGGACGATCCGATAATCAAAGCACACAGGGCTGGCGAGTTCAAAGTAATTGAGTCAATTAAAAATAAACGGAATAAGACATTTATAGATTTGGGTGCAGGCCACGGACGAATTTTGCCAAAAATAGCTCCTATTGTCAAAGACATTATTGCGATTGAGTTAAATCCGGCGATGTTTAAAATCTTAAACCAAGAATCGGCCAAATTTAAAAACTCGACAGCGGTTTTTGGGGATATGACTAAATTAGAGACAATCTTAAAGAAGTTCACCATAGTCAATCCGGTACTGCTGTTGCTTGAAAATACTTTAGGCACAATTGAGGGCCAATATCAGCAGGTTCTAACTCAGATGAGAAAAATTGCCAAACAAAATCATGGGGAAGCGATTATTTCTTTGTATCGTCAGCAAGCTCTGAAAGACTGGGGATTAATGAGTTATTGGCACGGTAAGGCCATGAATGGAGAGCCTGATATAGTTAAAACTGATCTAAAAAAAGGTCTTTTTGTCAGTAAAACTGGCTATACCTCTAAGTGGTGGACAGATAAGGAGATTGCAGGGATGAAAAATTTCTTTGAAGGTAAGCTTTTAAATGAGGTTATCGCCGAAACCTACTGGATTTTCCACCTTGGATTTTAAGAATTATCGCTTATCGGTGTTATAATCAAAAAAATGAGAGTTAGGATTTCACAATTAAACCACCTGGTCAAAAAAGCCATCCGTTATTATGGCTATAACCAATCAGAAACCAAGACAATTTTTGACATTTTGATGTACGCTCAGTTGCGGGGCAACAACCAGGGGATTGTTAAACTGATTGGCAAAGGCATTCCCAAAAATCCAAAGGAGGGGAAAATTAAAGTGGTGAAACAAACCAAACTTTCAGCCCGTCTTGACGGTCGGCAAAACATGGGCATGATAGCAGTTTCTAAGGCAGTGGAAATGGCCTTAAAGAAAGCCAAGCAGCACGGTTTTGGCATTGTCGGCACCTTCAACACCGCCTCTTCAACAGGGGCAATCGGTTACTATGCCCAAAAAATTGCTCAAAAAGGAATGATTGGATTTGTATTTGCCGGTTCACCGCCAACGGTCACCACCCATGGTTCTTATGAGCCTTTGTTTGGCACCAATCCTTTGGCTATCGGCATTCCTTCAGCCACTCAACCGATTGTATTGGATATGGCGACAGCCGCCATGGCCTATTTTGGCCTGGTCCAGGCCAAAACGGCCGGCAAAAAAATTCCTGGCGATGTGGCTTACGACTCTAAAGGTAAATTAACCACAGATCCGGGAAAAGCCATGGACGGGGCAATATTGCCATTTGACAGAAATTATAAGGGTGCCGGTTTGGCTTTAGTGGTTCAAGCTTTATGCGGACCGCTGGTTGGGGGTGGGTTTATTGACAATGACCAGACGGACACCAACTGGGGTAATCTGGTTTTTGTGATTGATCCTGATCTCTTAGGAAACCGCCAAACTTTTAAGGCAAAAATGACTAAGCTGATGCGGCGGGTAAAAAAGGCCAAAAAACTTAAGGGGGTTAAAGAAATTTATTTACCTGGCGAGAGGGGCAATAGTTTAGCGGCTAAACGGTTAAAATCTGGATATATCGAAGTCGAGAATAATCTTTACCACGCTCTTGAGACAGTCGTAGCTAACGCTTAAATAATACCCAGTTAAACACTACCGGTAGGTGGGTTTGGTATATAGGTGCCCCATAGTTTTCGTGAAAAGTTTGTATTGACTTGCTGTGAAAAGCAACTATAACTATATCATAGTGGATAAAAGGGGTGAAAAGTGGTGAATACTATGCTTATAGGTCATTATGAAACTAACCTTTCCCCAAAAGGGAGAGTGGCTTTGCCGGCCAAGTTTAAAAAACTGATTGGTACCAAGCTGATTGTTACCGCCGGCTATGAAAAAGCTTTAATGTTAATCGCCCCTAAAGATTGGCAAGCGGTCGTGGGCCAGGTGACTAATCGTCAGCTGACCGTTGGGCCTGCCCGGGCCACCGACCGCTTCCTACTCGGCTCTGCTTTTGAAGTTGAGCTGGATACCCAGGGGCGGTTTATCGTCCCGAAATACTTAAGAAAATATGCCGAGTTAGGCGATGAAGTAGTCTTTATCGGTGTTGGCAATAGATTGGAACTGTGGAGTCTGGCTAAATGGGAAGCCTATGAGCAGTACTTGGAAAAAAACATCAGTAAATTAGGTGAACAATTGGGGCAAATCTAGTAGCCAATGGTTCACCAACCCGTTCTTTTACAACAAGTCACAGAGGGTCTTGCCATAAAACCTGGCAAAGCCTATCTTGACGGCACTATCGGCTCAGCCGGACACGCAGTGGAGATAGCCAAAAAGGGTGGATTGGTCTACGGAATCGATGTGGACCCGGAAGCAGTGCGGCGCGCCCGGGCCCGGCTCGAGGCAATCCCGAATGTATCTTTTAAGCTGCTGTCAGCAAGTTTTGCTCTGTTAAAGCCGGTTGCGGGTCAATTTGGTGTCAACCGCTTTGCGGGCATTTTGCTGGACTTAGGTTTGTCAAGCGAGCAGTTATCAGACGTAAGCCGGGGCTTTTCCTTTAAGCATTCCGGCCCGCTAGACATGCGGGCAGATCCAGATTTAAAAGTGACTGCCGCCGATTTACTCAACGGATTAAATCACGGCGAGCTGACCAAAATGCTTGAAACTTTAGGTGAAGAATCAAGGGCTAAGCAGGTTGCCGCTGAAATTATTAAAACCAGGGTGATCAAACCCATGACCACCACCGATCAGCTGGCGGATTTGGTGTTAAGAGTTTACCGGAGCAAAAGGGGCAAAACCCACCCGGCCACCAAAACCTTTCAGGCTTTGCGAATTGCCGTCAATGACGAGCTGAATAACTTAAAAAGCGGCCTGCCCCAAGCTCTTGAGCTTTTAGAGCCAGGTGGACGCTTGGCAGTGATCAGTTTTCACTCTCTTGAAGACAGAGTGGTGAAGCAATTTATCAAAGAGTCAGCCAGTTTAACCAGCTTGACCAAAAAACCGATCGTTGCGAGCGATGAAGAAATTAAATTAAATCCGCGCTCAAGAAGCGCCAAGTTAAGGATAGCCGAGAAGAAATAAAGAAAATATGACCAGAGACGAAAAACAAATCTTAAATACGACCAGCAGAAAATGCCGAATTATAACGGCAGTTTCGTTGTGTCTGGTTATCGGTTTAGGTATTGTCAAAATGGTGGTGGCTAACCGGGCCGCCACTTGGGGAGAACAAGTCGAGGCGGTAGCCAGTAAATCTGAGGCAGTCCGTCAGGAAAATTTAAGGCTAAAAGCTGAGCTGGCAGCCCGGGGCGGAGGCTTGGAAACATTATCAGCAGCGGCTGAAGCCGCCGGCTTTACCAGCGATGTTACTGTTCTCTATTTCGCCCCACCCCAACCGGTTGCTTTGAACTTGCCATGACCGGCGGCTGGCGGCTGGCGGTCTTAAGCTGGTCATTTTTACTGGCAGCCGGATTGTTATTAGGAAAACTTTTTTACTGGCAGGTGCTGTCATCTGACAGGTTGTTAGCCTTAGCCCAAGCACAGCAGCAAACCACGATTGAACTGCCGGCGCGCCGGGGTGAAATTTTATTTTCAGACGGTTCGCCTTTGGTTGCCAACCAGCCGGGGTATTTGGCCTATTTAATCAGGGAAGACGATTCAGCCCCTTTTGAAGCGATGGCCGAAACTTTGGCCCCGATTGTGTTTAACTCCTTAACCATATCTGCCACTCCCTCGAGCCAGTTATCGTTATCAGCGGTTAATGAGCTGATTAAGGCCGCCGCCGCAGCCCTAACTGAAAGACTGGCAGATTTAAACTTTAAATGGATTCCGATTGGCCGGAAATTAAATTCCGCCCAAAAGGCAAAACTGGAAGCCACCGGCTACAAAATTTATTTTGAAGACGACCAAAGCCGGTTTTACCCGGAAGCGTCAATGGCGGCTCACTTAACCGGGTTTATCGGTTCCAACGAGAAAGGTACAGACCTTGGCTACGGCGGTTTGGAGGGGTACTACCAGCAGGATTTGGCCGGCCGGCCGGGAATTGTCAGGCAGGAAAAAGATGCCTTTAACCAGCCGATTTTGATCGGCAGTTATGCCCTCCAGGAAAAAAAGGATGGCCGGCAGTTAACCCTAAATCTTAATAAGGGTTTGCAGTTTATGGTGGAAAAAAGACTGAAAAAGGCTTTAGACCAATATGGGGCCAAAGCCGGGTCAGTGACGGTGATGGATCCTAAAACCG
>DATEUG010000074.1:0-4918 GCA_035283225.1 Patescibacteria group bacterium
TGGCTGTAAAATGTTAGACATGTGGGGGGCACTCGGACCCAACCCCGATCACAATGATCCCTGGTATGGCTTTCATCGGTTTAAGGCTGGTTACGGCGGCAAGTTGGTCGAGTTTTTGGGCACTTACGATCTGGTGTTAAAACCACCGCTTTATCCTGTCTACCGGGCGGCTGACAGTCTCCGCTGGGCGGGGCTGCGCGCCAAAGCCAGGTTAAAGCAATGGCGCGTGATCTAAGACAATCGCCCGGTTATGCCGCCTACATGCGCTCCTTGGGCTGGCAAGTAACGGACGGAGTCTTCATTAAACCAATCCCGTTTTTGCCATTTACTCTTATTAAAATTCAGCGTCCCAGCCGTTTGCCAAAATTATCCGCTCTCAAAAAATTTAGGCCGGTTTATATAAGCATTGAGCCTCAACTCGGAGCCAAACCGCCAAAAGGCTTTAAACCAACCACCCCGCTTTTACCGTCTAAAACCGTACGACTAAATTTAACTCTGCGTTTACCCCGACTGCTGGCGGGAATGCACCCGAAAACCCGCTACAACCTTAAAAAACACCAACTGCCGGTTAAAATTTTCAGAGGCGATAAAGTTTCGGCTTCAGTTCTTGAATCGTTTTTTCAAATCTACCGCCATAACAGCCGGCGCCAGCATTTCTGGGGCGTTAACTTTACCCAATTAAAGTCGTTTGTTGCTTGTTTTGGGAAGAATGCATATCTCGTTGTTTGCCGGGAAGGCGGTTTACTGACCCTTGTTTACGACAAAATCGCCTACTACTCCCACAATGCCGCCACAATCAAAGGCCGCCAGCAATTTGCCCCGACAATCTTAACCTGGAAGGCGATTAAGCTTAGTAAAAAACTTAAGTGTCATACTTTTGATTTTGAAGGTGTCACCGATGAGCGTTTTCCGCTAACCAATAAGTGGGCTGGTTTTACCCGCTTTAAACGTAGCTTTGGCGGCAAAACGGTTCAATACCCAGGGGCTTTTGCCAAGTGGCTACTGCCCTGAAGTCGGGATGCCTTCGGGCCAACAATGATCGCGGTACTCGCATCTGACACAATGCCGCCGGTAGTCGGTAGTTCGATTAAACTGATAATTTCTGATCGCCTGCATTGACTTTTTAATTGTGGCCTTAAGCTCGGTCACCGCCTGATCGGGAATGTCAAAACTTCTTTTGATAAATTTACCTTTTTGTAAACCTGATTCGACAAAGTCCAGTTCAGCTTCAACCACTTGATAAGCTAATCGCTGGTCCTGAACAAATAAAAGTTTGTAAAAAACGAGTTGGCGATAAAGATCACCGGATGAATTTTTCGTCTTACCCAAGATGTCGTTTTGACTTTTAGCCGGACCGGTTTTGTAATCAACCACCCTGACGGTTTTTTTTCCTTTATCAATTAAGTCAATCCTGTCAATTTTCCCTGACAGGGCAATGTCATCAAGGCGGGGTTTAGAGTAAAAACCCCCAAAATATTTCTCCACTTCAAGGGGTTTAACCATTTGCGGACGATAATAGTCATAATAATCCGCTAAAGCCCCCGCCCCTTTATTCATAAAGTCAGCTTCAGTTTCCGGCGGCAAAACCTCTTGAGCTAAAGCTTTTTTAAAGTAGATAAGTAATAGTTTCTTCTCCGGTAATTGACCGGTTTTTAGGTACTGCCGATAAAACAACTCAAAAGCTTTGTGGACCGCTGTGCCAAAACTTAAATAAGATCTTTTAGCCTTAGGCACTCTGATCAAGCTGTTAAGTTTAAATTTGTAATTACAGGCAAGGTAAGTATTTAAAGCTGTTGCCGAAAGCTTAAAGTCTTTAAGAATTGAGTCCAAAAACTGTTTTTCTTTCACCGACGGCTTAACGCTTAGCAAAGGCTTTAATAGTCGGCCGATGGCTTTTTTAGCCTCCCGGTCAAATCGGGGAGAAAAATCGTCAACGAAATTTTCCGGGATTTCGGAAATAAACATTGAGGGAACAGCCGCTTTGCCGCTTGAACTGCCGCTATAACGGTCGGCATAGCTTAAGTAGATTTTTTTCTTGGCCCGGGTAACGGCGACATAGAATAGACGGCGTTCGTCTTCATTTTTTTCCTTTTTTAAAAGATCGGTGTAGTTTAAAATTCCCGCTGGAAAGTGAATTAGTTCATGAGTGCGATTATTGCCCCACTTGGTATCGATACAGCGATAAATAAAAACGTAGTCCCACTCTCTCCCTTTTGCCTTATGAACAGTACTTAAGGTCACCGAATTTGTCTGGATGTCTAGGTCTTGTTCAATAATTGCCAACCGGGTTTGACGCATTAATTCCAAATCCTTAATAAAATTTTGAAGGTTTAGTTGATGGTTAGCCTGATTTAAACTTTTAATTTCGGCAAACAGAGAATTTAGGCGATTGAGTTTTTCCACGCTGCCCGGCAAGGTTTCCAGCCAGCGTAAAAATCCGGATTCTTTTAAAACTATCTCAAAAAATTGGCTGAAGGTATTTCGGCTGTCCAGCTGACGCCATTTAGACAATTTACTAATTATGTCAACAATTTTGTCCCCATGGTCAAGCTTTAACTGGGTAAATTTTTCCGAAAGAATAAAGTCGATTAAGTTGGTTTTGGTTGCAGTCACCGCCCGGGACAGTTTTAGAAGATCAAGATGGTCTAAATGTAAAAACTGATAATTAAGTAAAGTGAAGAGGTTAAGATCGTCTCCTTTATGTCCACCCGCGTCATTAATTACCTGCAAGAGCAGTAAAAATTGATTGATCACCGGGTCTTTTAAAACATCCCCGCCGCCTTCAATGTCAATTGTTAGCCCGAATTTGGTGAGCATTTCCGCTAAACTATCGGCGTCTGCGTTGTTTCTATACAAAACAGCAATTTTGTCCGGGGCTACACCTTTTTTAATCAGTTTTTCAATTTCCTGGCCAATCCAAAAAGTTTCCAGAATTTCGGAGGGTAATCTAACCAAAGATAAGTTTGTTTCTTTAAAATAGCTTTGAGATTTAAGCCTGGTGGTGTCCTGTTTAAGTCTTAGGTGGTTTTTGGCAATTACCGCCGAAGCGGCATCTAAGATCGTTTGGGTCGATCGGTAATTTTGCTCTAAATTAATTATTCTTGTCTTGGGGAAAAGTTTTTTGAAGCTGACAAAATTTTCCGTTGAAGCTCCCTGAAACCTAAAAATTGACTGGTTGGGGTCGCCGACGACGAAAACATTTGCTGCCTCTTTCCAATAAGAAGCTAAAAGTTCCAAAACCTGATTTTGGGCCGAGTTGGTATCCTGATACTCATCGACTAAAAAATACAAAAGTCTTTCCTGATAGGTTCTCAACATGTGTTTATCTTGTTTAAAAGCTAATCTGACGAAATTAATCATGTCTTCAAAGTCATAACGACCCTTGGCGGTAAGAATTTTTTCATAGGCTTGGTAAATCCGGGCCAAATCCTGATTTTTATAAAGCTCTTTCTTGGCGTTCATAACGGCCGTAGCCGAAAGGCTGGTTTTTAGCTGAGAAAATTTAAGCCTCTCCTGATTAACAATCTTTAAAAAAGTGGCCGGAACAACTGCCTCTCTTTTTAAATCCTGAATCGCTTTAACCAATTTTTGGGTGTGGAAAAAGGGAGAGTTGGCCGGTTTCACTGCCTTAAATTGACCGGCAGATAAAATTTGATTGAAAATCTCCACTCTTTCCAGTTCAGACAGTGGTTCCAGATTGAGAGAAATAGCAAACCGATCGGCAAATTCCTGAATCACCGAAGAACAAAACGAGTGAAAGGTGGCAATGTTGACATAATAAGCCGCTCGGCCAATGGTGGCTAAAAGTCTTTGCCGCATTGCTTTGGCGCCGGAGTCAGTGAAAGTTAAGGCTAAAATACCGTCGGGCAGGGTATCGGTTTTTTTTAAAATTTGGGCAATTCTTTCAGCAATAATCTGGGTTTTACCCGTTCCCGGCCCGGCAATTACCATGACTGGCCCGTCGATGGTTTCAACAGCCAACTTTTGGGCGGCGTTAAGCTTCATAAATTCGTCGAGCGAAGCCGCCCCAACTGGTCAAGGAATTTGTTATATGGAACACTAATAACCTCAGCCCTTTCCAGCCCGAACTCTTTTTCTATGGCTTCGTGCTGACCGGATGGATAATACAAAATAACCGAGAGAAGAAAATCATCAATTGTATAAAGCCCCACTGTGCCATTTTTATATGAATATTCTCTGTAGGCCATTTTAACAATATTCATAGTTTTATATCCTTGATTCCTCAACCACCCTAATCCGGAATTTTTATCTGGAATCTCCTCATGTTTTATCATTGTGAACTGGCCGCCGGACTCTTTTAATACATGAGCCTCAACCCTATCGGCGTACTCAACAAATTTCTCCACATCATTACCGCTATGTTGACCGTAATAGTGAACTGAAATAACTTCTTTGACTTTTTTGGCGCCGATCCTTGCCAGTTTATTTTCTATTTTAGTAAAAGAACTAACGAGATATTTTTTCTCTTGCGGCTTCATTCAAGTTCTTTGTAAAACAAAATTTCATCCATTAGTTTTCCTTTATACAAAACGGCCCGCGGATGGATTCCATACCGCCTAAACCCTAATTTCTTATATAAGGCAAGACCGACTTTATTATTAACCAAACAATTAAGCACAATTTGCCTGATCCCCAGCCGACGACGGGCCCGATTAATGGTGTATTCAGCTAATTGTCTGCCAATACCCTGTGAACGATAGGTTTTAAGTAAAGCAATGCCGAAACGACCAATGTGTCCTTGGCGTTTGCCTAGTTTTTCGACACTGCAATTGCCAATATGCTGATTACCATCAAACGCAACCATTAAAATCTTTTTTTTAGCTTTTGCCGCTTTTAAATTGTTCTTAAAAAACTCTTTTTCTTCTTTGTAGCTAACCGGTTCATGGGGGTTTAAAAG
>DATEUG010000075.1:0-7101 GCA_035283225.1 Patescibacteria group bacterium
TGCCGGCACCTCCGGCACCGGCATCTCGTTTGGCGATTCCTCTTTTGCTACCTGCACCGCTTTGGAAACCGTGGCCGGAGTCTTAACCTGCGGTGCTGATGCCGGCGGCAACACCGCCTGGGATGATATTGTCGACCCTGACGCCGGAGCCGACATTGCCTTTGCCGAGTTTGCCCAGACCCTAACCTGGGATACGGCCGACACCGCCGCTGCCTTTGACGGACTTACCTTGGGCATTAGCAACGACGCTACCACCGACTCGACTGTCCAAAGAGGCCTGGTGGTGGAGAACTTGGCGGCAGCCGGTTCAACGGTTACCGAGTCCTTGATCGCAATCGATAACCAGGACACCGATGAGACCGTCACCAACGGCATTTTAATTGAACAATCGGGCGCCGGTACCATTACCAACGCCATCCAGATTGCCGAGACTGCCGGTACCATCACCGACGGTATTCTGATTACCGGTACCCTAGCCAACATCCTTAACTCTGCCTCGATTGACATTTCTGGAGCCGGAGCCATTACCGGCGCTACCGGCGTTTCCTCCACTACCGGAACGTTTTCCTTGGGCATTGCCGCCAACGGGGGGATTACTTTTGATCAAACCAGCGACACGCTGGGCTCGTTTACGGCCGGAGGCACTATCCTTATGGCTACCAACGTCCTGGAGGACATCGGTGCAGCCGGCACGGACTTTCTGGCCGGAGGCGGGCTGACTTTGGATGACATCTTAACCGTCAACGACGACCTAACCGTAGCTTTGTCCGGCAACGAGAACGTGGAGATTACCGACGGAGCCACGCCCACCACCGATACTCTCTCTATTATCGCCAACGGCGCCACCGTCACGGCCGACGCTAACGCTTTAGAGATCGACTTTACCACCGGCGACGGCACTGACGTTACCAACTCCGGTTTGCAGATTGATTTAGCCTCCGGGGGAACGGCCACCACCGACATTATTAATGGTATTAACATCACTATGGACGCGGCTGACACCTCTACCCAAAGGGGTTTAGTGATTGGCGACAATTTTGACGCCAATATTTACTTTAACGATACCGCGGCGGTGATCCAAACTTCGGGAGCCGGCACCGTAACCATCGGGCCGTCCGGCGGCGACACCTTTACTATCGATTCGTCCGGCTCGCTTTTCAGCTTTTCCGACGGTACCAATAGCGTCACCTTTGATGTCGATGGTAATGTTGGTCTAGCCTATGCGGGCACTGCTAGACCAACCAAGAAAATTGTTTTGACTCCTGAGTATGCTGGCGGATCGATTACAGCAGACGGAGATAGTAATACTGGCACTTTGACTTCGGATAACATGACCAGCACACCTTTTAGAAATTACTACAACTGGGCAAATACACAAGGTACAACCCAGGATTATGATATTTGGATTAAAGTTCTTGTCCCATCCGACTTCGCTGCTATGGCTGCAACTCCAACTTTAAGCATAGACACATATACCTCCGATTTAACAAACGGCACTGTGTTAGTAACAGTCTATGACACCGCTAACTCAGCCGATTGCACTAATGCTTCGTTTACACCAACAGGCGCGATCAATACCTGGGAAGCTAAAACACAGACCACTTGTCTTGATACTGGCACTTATACCGCAGGAGGGGTAATGACTATTAATGTTCACTTGACGGGTGCTGCCACGACCGGGATTACTAGAGTCGGCAATATTTCATTTGACTATTTAGCGAAGTTCTAAAAAGAAAGGATTTATGAAAATCAAAATTTTATTTTCAATAATAGCAATCTTTTTAATAGTAAGTTTATCTATTTTTACTCATGCAACATTTGCAGAGCAATTGATTGTTCAACAACTAACGAATGTTGTTAGTGAAAAGACAATATTTGATATCGACAGTGATAGGTTTATTTGGATTGGTGGCGAAACCAGTGGACAGGCTTCAGAAGTTTATCTTTATGACGGAACAGCCGTTAGAAAAGTTACTTTTGACGAGTACACAGGTTTAGTGAACCTTGAACCAAGAATAGACGGTGACTTTATTGTTTGGATAAAAGGCAGTTGGGTTACAGGTGCGGAAGTAACTCCACAGATCTATATTTACAGAATATCGACTGGTGAAACAATTCAAGCCACCAATGATCAACTGCAAAAAGGTGAGGCGGAAATTAGCGACGGGAAGGTTTTTTATCTGACAAGTGAGGGTTTAAAACTTTACGATATTGCTACAGGGGTTATAGTGCCAATCGACAACGATTTATTGCCGGGACAAGGAGGCTTTGGTTCGCCACTTGCCATATCAGGGAATGTGGTTGTTTGGAAGCAATATAATCCCAATGTAGGTACTCAGATATTTAAAAAAGATTTGAGCTCTGGCCTTACTGAGCGGTTGACCAATAACAATACAAATAAGCAATATGTTCAGGCCAGTGGGAATAATATAGTTTGGCTAGAGAGCGACATAGCTACTGGTGAACATGATGTAGTTCTTTACAATGGTAGTCAGATAATTCGAGTTACAGATAATAACTTGGACGACAGCCACTTAGGTCTTAGCGGAAATTTAGTAGTGTGGCATTTTATTGAGAATAGTGTCTCAAAAGTAGGGATTTACGATATTTCTACAGGGACTACAGATATGATAATAGATGCTTTCCACCCAAATACTGATGGCAATAAGGTGGTTTATTACAGAGCTTTTAATAAACCAGAGTACGGGACTTCTTCGAATGATGTGTTTGTAAAAGATATTATAACTGGTGAGACATTGCAAATAACCACAGACGCTTATGGATCAACAAATAAGCCTTTTATAAGGGGGGATTTGGTTGCATGGGCGGCTAACCCAAATAATCCAACCCAACAGTCATGGCATAATATTTTTATTGCACGGCCGGGAGATACTCCAGCTGGTAATAATGTGGTCGTGACAGAGAGCAATGTCACCCTGACTTACTCTCAAGTAACTTCTGGTGGAGACACAACGATTACTACTAGTAGCTCTGGTACTCAGCCTCCAAGCGGTTTCAAATTAGGTAATCAAACGATCTATTACAATATTTCAACCACAGCTACCTTTTCTGGATCCTTTGAGATTTGTATTCAATATGATGAGGCAACGATTCAAGGTTCTGAAAGTCGATTGAAGTTGATGCATTTTGTTGACGGGCAAGGCTGGGTTGATACCACTACTTCTCTGGATATCGTAAATAACATAATTTGTGGACAGGCAACGAGTTTTTCTCAATTTTTGATGGTGACAGAACCTAGTATTCAGGATCTTATCAATACTGTTGAAGAAATGAACCTACATCAGGGGATTGAAAACAGTTTAGACTCCAAGCTTCAAAGAGCGCAAGATGCGCAAGCCAGTGAAGACAATAATAGCATAGGAACAATAAATGCTTTGCAAGCCTTTATAAATGAAGTCGAAGCACAAAGAGGCAATAAATTAACGAGCCCTCAAGCAGACGAACTTCACTCATTCGCAAACAATTTAATAAAAATTACCCAGGGAATTAATATTTTTTAATCTAGATATGGCAGCATTGAGTATTTGGTTAAAAACTAAGATGAAAAAAATCTTAACCTTTTTACTGGCACTGGCTTTAATTTTTGGCAATGTTTCCCCGTTGCTTTATGCCCAGGAAGCAACCGTCTCAAGCGACTTAACTTCACCGACGCCCGAGCCGTCTCCGGAACCATCGCCGGCATTTGAGGCCTCGCCTTCACCGATAGTCTCGCCCTTGCCGGTACTTTCACCGGAAGTTTCATCCGAACCGACCATCTTACCGATTGACTCTCATCCGACGCCAGAGTTTGAATCTTCCGCCTCCATTAAATTACCGATCAGGGTCAGATCGTTAACCAAACGAGTCTATAAAGCTGATGAAAAAATCACCATTGTTTTAGAAAATACCCTAAACTCTAATGTCCAGATTGCTCTGTTTAACAGTGACGGGGTGGAGGTGCCGACTGATATTGAAATGGTCAGCGATTATGACCCCTCAGTTTACAGAATTTTGCCATCAAACCAGTTAAAACCCGGCCGCTACCGGGTGAAAATTACCGATCCTGAAGGCACCGTTACCACCCAAGATTTTTCCTGGGGGGTGTTGGCGATCAATCCGGATAAATCGATTTATCTGCCTAACGAACAATCGTTATTGGCCATGGCGGTTTTAGATGAAACCGGCAATATGGTTTGTGATGCCCAAGTTGTTTTAAAAATCACCAAAATTCCTTTGGGTAGCGAAACAGTGGCCAGCGAAGAAGAACTGTCGACGCAAAACGGGGGCATTACGGTTAACCCGGAATGCTTCATTAAAGATTTTGTGCTTAAACCTGATTACGAGGCCAAGTATCAAGTGGCGGAGGCGGGCACTTATCAGCTTAATTTAACCGCCCAAACCGTTAACGGCAGTTATTCGATCGATGACTCTTTTGAAGTTCGAGACAGCGTTGTTTTTGACATTAAACGCAGTTCGGCCACCAGAATTTTCCCGCCGATAACTTACCCGATGACCATGGAAGTAACCGCCAATGAGGATTTTTCCGGCACGGTTAGAGAAGTTGTGCCGGGGAATTTTGCCGTATCCCCGCTTAGTGGAGCCAAAAATTATGATGCTTTGGAAAGCGTCTTAGGCGCGAGCATCGGCTTTGATGATTTTGGGATAAATCTGCCGGCACTGACAGCGCCGTTTGACTTGAGTTACCCGATTAACCTGGGTTTTGGTCAGCAGTTAAGAGATCCACTGGTCAAGCAGAAATATGCTGATTTTGGTTTGCTGGGTCACGACGGGGTTGATTTTGACTTGCCCGAAGCGACGCCGGTTTTAGCCACCGATGACGGTGAAGTGGTGCGGGTGCGCGCCAACGGCGACTATGGCGCTACCGTGGTCATCCAGCACACCTGGGGCAGAAGCTACTACGGCCACTTAAGCTTAATTACTAAAAAAGAGGGAGACAAAATTTCCCGGGGGCACCCTTTGGGTTTGTCCGGCCACACCGGTTTATCGACCGGGCCGCACCTGCACTTTGGGATTAAGCCGAACGAGAATGACATGAATAACGGCTATTACGGTAAAATTAACCCTTTGCCGTATCTGGCTTTAAAACCCGGAAATCAGGATGTTTTGGGAGTGCAGACGGCGCCGCCGTTAGTTGCCACATCGCTTTCTGAAAGTCAAAATAACCAGGTGTTAATTTGGAACCTAGACCTTAAAAAAGGCGACAAAGTCACTTTGGGTTATAACTATCAAGTGCCCAACTTGAGCCCCCAATTCTATCTTTTAGGGCCGCTGCAGTTTACTAAGACAGACGGTAGTCTTACTTGGAGCGAGGGCCGGCGCTGGCAGTTGGCGATCGACGTCGATGGCTCAGGGGCAAATACGGTCGATCCTACCACCGGAACAGTTTCCACGACCGGTAATACCTATACCTTTACTTTTGATCCTTCAGAAGCAATGGATACAGGAGGCATAACTATTACTGTTCCCGCCGGCTGGTCTGCCCCGCAGGGAACGGCCGGGACAGCTGGGTACACGGTGGCGGCAGGAACAGGGAATGCAACCGTGGCAAGGGTTGTGAGCACCGCAGATTCAACCACGGGTTGGGCGGAGGACGATGGTGATGCGTGCGGTAGCCTAGGGACTGACACCTCTATTAAACAGGAAGGATCAGCGTCCATAAGTTGCGTTAATACCACTACTGGACCAGACGGAGATGATAGCTTTAGCTTTGCCTTTACTTCAGAGGATTGGAGTTCGTATAGTGAAATAGCGGCGTGGTTTCGCTCGGATGACGGTAGAGCTTCTGGGGAAGTGCAGTTTGCTTATGATGATGATGCTCCCTGTTGGGGCACGGGCGGTAATGCTGGGGTGGTGGAGGCTTTTGCCGACTTTGCTTTAACGGCTGACACCTGGACCTATGTAAAAAGAACTTTGGCAGCGACCAGAACGGCCATAGTAGCTGTTTGTATTGGTTCAGGTGGCGATGGTTTTGATAACGATACAATCTGGATAGATGATGTATTGATTGGGCCGGGAGCGGCAACTTTTACCGGTTCCGGGCCGTGGACGATCACGACCAGGTTTTTGGATTTGGCGGCAACAGAAACGGTTACGGTTACTTACGGCAGCAGCGGCGGCGCCAGCGGAGTGACTAATTCTGCCACAGAAGCGGTGCACACCTTTACTACTGCCTCCAGGGTGAGTGATATATCTACCGGTTCATATCAGACTTTAACCGGTGGCAGTCCGACAGTCACGCTATCGGCACCCGCCGGCCCGACCACTGATCAGCAGATGCGCCATGGCAACTGGTTTAATGCCTCGGGAGTTGAGCAAAGCTTTACTTTTTAGAAATATGAAGAAAAGATCTAGTTTTTACAAGTTCTTACAACTATTTTTACAAGATTTATAATATTTATACTGCCTTGGAGCCCGAAAGGGAGTGTGCTGGAGGAGGGGCTTGTACCCCCGAAGTCCTTACGGACGCGTTGGGGGGGTTGGGGCCAGGGCTTTTCTACCGCCCGTACTGGAACTGGAACAATTACAGTTGCTTTTTTGGGGAAGTACTTGACAAAGGATTTTCCTTAATTAATAATTATAACCATGATAGACGAAAAAGTAAAAATCGAAGTTAAAAAAACTTCCGGAGGTATGAAAACTATTTTTACAGTTTTGATTTCCCTGCTTTTGGGTGCTGCAGTCATTTTTGGGTTAGCCAAGCAAAGGCCGGAATTTTTGGGCCTTCCCAAGGATGCGGCCCAGGTTCAGGCAGAAGTTGATGTTTTGGTTGCCGAAGTCGATAAACTGATTGCCCTGCCCACTGATGAAAAGCCGACAGTGGCTACCATTACTGACGTCGATAAACTTAAAGACCAAAATTTCTTTAAAAATGCTGTCAATGGTGACAAGGTGCTGATTTATACCAATGCCCGAAAGGCCATCCTGTATCGACCAAGTGAAAACAGAATCATTGAGGTGGGAGCGGTTAATATCAGCCAGGCCTCTCCGGGCCCATCACCAGCAACAGAAGTACAACCGACAGAACCGGTAGCCTCACCCCAGCCTTCAGCGGCCCCCAACGAATAAGAGTTTGATTAAACG
>DATEUG010000076.1:0-3523 GCA_035283225.1 Patescibacteria group bacterium
CCGAAAATTATTTATGATTTTTCCCACGGCTTTTCCCAAACTTTGGGTTTTGGCGCTTGGGCTAGCTATCGGACAGCCACCCTATGGCGAAGTTTTGGGCAGATTGGCAGTGTCAGCCAAACGGTTTTTGGATACTGGCAAAAATTTATTGCTTTTGACCAACCACTGGTCGCGGCGGTGCTGGGATTGGCTTTAATTGCTTTGATTTGGCGGCAAAAACTGCTGTTATGGTTTTTGGTGATTAACCTTTTTGCCTTCTATGTTCACGGCGGGCCGTCGGAGGCTTATTTTCCGGTTTTGTTCCCAGTCTTTGCTTTGGCACTAGGTAAATTGAAAGGTAAATGGCGTCTGGCGCTTGTGGTTTTGGCAATTTACAACAGCTGGTTTTTGTTTGGCCATAATTTTGTGACTTACGGTCAAACACTAAGCCAGCGCCTTCAAGCAGTTTATTTAATTAAACATTTGGCCCCGACGAACGTCGGGGTAAATTTGGTCAACCATCCGTCAAACGAGTTTGCCTCGTATTTGGATAACTACCGTTATCTTTTGTGGTGGCGCGGGATTAAGCTAGATGAGGCGGGGCGAAAAATAATGATCTATGACGGACCGGATGACAAGTTTGTGGCTCCTGCTGCCACAACGGTTTACCACTTATCCGGCCAAAAGGTGATTGTCTATGATTGACAACTTAACGATTATTACTTTAAACCAGCCGGGGATTACCGATTTCGCCAAAGCCCGAAACCAGGCTATGGCAAAAGTGGCTACAGACTGGGTGCTGTTTATCGACAGCGATGAAACAGTCAGCCCTCAGTTGGAGACAGAGATAGCGATAGCGGTTAAAAACAAGCGGTTTAATTACCAGCTTAAACGCCGGGACATTTTCCTGGGCCGGGAATTAAAACACGGTGAAACGGCAGCGGTAAGATTAATCCGTTTGATCCAGCCGGGCTCAGGCAAATGGCAGGGTCAGGTTCATGAGGTGTTTGTCTCCAAACTGCGGGTTAAAACTCTAAACCAACCGTTACTGCATGAACGCCGGATAACTTTTGGTCAATTATTTGACCGCTTAAACTACTATTCAGATCTTAAGGCCAAAGAGCTATTTGATCAGGGAGTGAAGTTTTCGCTCTGGGAGCTTTTATTTTTACCTTGGCTTAAGTTGCTTCACAATTATATTTTACGACTGGGGGTTTTGGACGGTGTGCCCGGGCTGATGCTGGCGACGTTGATGAGTTGGCATTCTTTAATGGTCCGGGTAAAACTTTATGGCCTTAGGCAAAAAGTTAAATAAATTGTTTTTAGGTTTACTGGTTATCCAGGTGGCGGTTAATTTAATCGGCGCCTTAGGCCCGGAACTGGGTTTTGACGCTTTGTGGTATCACTTAACCGAGGCTAAACTTTTTTTAAGCCGTCATTCAATCGCCCCGATCCCGGGAAATTTGCTTTACTGGTCGGGACTGCCGAGGTTAGGGGAATTAATCTACATGCTGCTGCCGGGAAAACTGGTTCACTGGGGCGCCGGAGTGCTGGCCGCCTATTTTATCTACCGTCTGTCCGGTGTCGGGGCCTCACTTTTGTGGTATTCGACACTTTTGGTTGGCTGGCTATCAACCAGTGCCTATGTTGATTTGCTGGCGGTGGCCTTTTTACTGGGGGCGTATCTATTTAAAAGGGGAAAACGGATTCTCTTTTTAATTTTGGCCGGGGCGACTAAGCTCCAGGCGTTGGTCTATGGTCTGGTGATCACTTTGGTTCCCTGGGGAGTAATTGGCTACCTGCCGTTTATGCTTATCAATTGGCAAGCCACCGGCAATCCGCTTTACCCGTTTTTGGAAAAGCTCGGGTTTGAGTCGGAGTGGTTTTTTAACGGTTTTAACTACTGGCTGAGCCGGCCGATTAGGTTATTTTTTGACCCGGCTTTCCGGGTCGGGCCGCTGATTCTGCTGGCCTTTTTGATAAAACCGCTTTGGTCGAAAGCCTTGCTTTTGGCCTTTGGCCTGTGGCTGTTAATGCCCGGGACCGACTTTGGCCGGTTTGCCCTGTTTCCGTTAGCCTTAATGGCCTTGTCAGTAAAGCCGCCTTACAAAAAACTGGTCGTGGGCTTAATTTTATTGCAGGCTTTAGTTGGTATCGGCGGTAGAGTAATAGCTAACGCCAAATACCTGCCCGTATTATCCGGCCGGCAAACCCAGGCTGACTTTTTATCCCGGTATTTAAAATTCCATTACGGCGATTTTTATGACACCGACGGCTGGTTTGCCGCTAACATCAAACCGACTGACAAAGTTTTAATTTTCGGCATTCACAATCTTTATTACGTTGATTTCCCTTATGATCATGCCAGCTGGATTGATTACCACACTACCTACAGCCATATTTTGATGGGCAATAATCAGGAGTTGCCTGCAGTTTATGGTAAACTGCCTTTGATTTACCAAAATCCACTCACCCGGGTGAGGGTTTATGCTACTTCAATTAATTAAACCATTAACTTTGGCCTTGATGGTGGCTTTGGCCTTTGGTCAGCTGGGCCGGTTGCCAGGTTTTCCTCAAACCCTCAATGTTTATGCCTTCGACGTAGTTATTCTGGTATTAATTTTGGTTTGGCTGCTTGCCTCGTCCTTTGGCGGGCCGGGAGTTAAGTTAAGGCTTGATGGGGTTAAGCGGGCCGCCCTTTATTTTGCCGCTGCGGCTTTAGCTTCCTGGATGGCGGTTAGGCCCGAGTTTCCTTTAAATGAGTGGTTGGCAGGCGGCGCCTATTTGGCCCGCTGGCTCTTGTATTTTGGTTTATACTTGATATTTACCGATCCGAGGGTAAAGAAATTAAAAATTCCCCTGAAAGACTATATGACCGGCTTGGCTTTAGCACTGGGGGCAATTGGCTTGATCCAATACTTTGTTTTACCCGACACCCGCTGGTTATTTTTTTCCGGCTGGGATGACCACTATTACCGGGTCATCGGCTCCCTGGGCGATCCCAGCTTTTTGGGCTTAATGCTGCTTTTGGGTTTAATTTTGAGCCGGCAGTGGCTTTTGTTGATTACATTGTTTTTAACCTATTCGAGAAGCACTTACTTAGCGGTGGTGGCGGTGATGACGGCAGCGGCCTCATTTAAACGGGCCTGGCGGATGCTGGCTGTCGGCTTACTGGCTTTAGCCGTAGTCTTGCCGCTTTTGCCCCGGCCCGGAGGAGAAGGGGTGAATTTACTCCGGCTGTTTTCGATTGAACAACGGTTTGACAATTACCGGGAAGGCATAGCCTTGTGGAGCCGATCGCCGCTTCTGGGGGTGGGTTTTAATATGCTTCGGTCCGTCAGGGGGGATTTTTTAAGCCACGCCGCTTCAGGAGTAGATAACAGCTTTATTTTTGTGGCCGCCACAGCCGGCTTTATTGGCCTGATGGCGTATCTCAACTTACTCCGCCGCCTTTGGCAAAGCGGTAGCCAAATCCTCAAATTGTCGCTGGTTGCCGTTATTGTCCACGCCTTTTTTCAAAACTCGCTTTTCTACCCGGAAGTTA
>DATEUG010000077.1:0-4070 GCA_035283225.1 Patescibacteria group bacterium
CCAAGACGACCTGCCGCTTAGTAGCCAGCTTGACCTGGTATTAGTAAACTTTTAGAATTAAACTCTTATGGCTGCTGTTTTTACAGATAACATTTTCAGGGGTTACGACATCAGAGGCAAGATACCAGACGAGTTAAATGCCGAGGGCGCCAAAGTTTTGGGCCAGGCCTACGGCACCTTTTTGTCCCGCCGCCGCATCAATGAAGCGGTGGCAGTCGGGGATAATCGGGTTCACACCGAGGAACTTAAGTCTGCCTTTTTGTCCGGCTTAACCGAAACCGGTGTGAATGTGATCGACCACGGCTTGGGCATGGTTTACTTGATGTATTTTTCCCAGTATTTCAATCAGTCCAAGGGCGGGGTGTCGGTGTCAGCTTCCCATAACCCGAAAGAATACAACGGTTTTAAGCTGGCGGTGGGTTTTTCTGACACGATGATTACCGAAGAGATTTTAGCTTTCCGGGATTTGGCTAAATCCGGCCAGTTTGTCAAACCGGATAAGCCGGGAAAGATTACTAAGAAAGAGATCTTTGAAGACTACAAGAAAGACGTCTTTAAAAGAGTCCCCGATGAATTGCCCTTTAAAATCGTTCTTGACGGCGGCAATGCCATCCCCGGCCAGTTTTTACCCCAACTTCTAACTGAAGCCGGCTGTACAGTGATTACCCAAAATACCAAGCTTGATGGCAATTTCCCCCTGGGCACCCCGGATCCGACAGAATCGGAATATTTAGACCGCCTGGCTCTCGGAGTCAAAAAAAACCAGGCCGAACTGGGGGTTTGCTATGACCCGGATGGAGACAGAATCGGGGTTGTCGACGAAGACGGCACCAAAATCTGGAATGACGTCTTGGTGGCTTTGTTTGCCAAAGACATCTTAGAATCCATGCCCGGCAGTCCGATAATCTTTAACACTTTGTGTTCCAAGGCTGTTTCCGACACGATTAAAGCTGCCGGCGGTGAGCCGGTAATGTGGCTGACGGGCCATTCGTTTATCAAAGCCAAGGTGAAAGAAACCCGCTCGCCCTTTGGCGGGGAATTATCCGGTCATTTCTTTTTTATGGATAATTTTTACGGCCACGATGACGGCGCCTTTACCACTTTAAGGCTACTTTCATACCTTAAGCGTTCCGGCAAATCCTTAAAACAGGCCATGAGTGAACTGCCTCAGTATGTTTCCAGTCCGGAAATCAAGCTGGGGTTACCCGATGACATCAAGTTTGAGTTTATTAAAAAAACTATCGGTAATGACCTGAAAAAACTCTATCCCGATGCCGAATACGTCGAGATTGACGGCGTCCGGATGGACACCCCGGAAACCATGGCCATAGTCAGAGCCTCCCAAAACGGGCCTTATATTACGATCAAATTTGAGGGCAAAAACCAGGCTCAATACGATGAGCTTAAAGGCCAGTTAAGGCAGATCTTAAAATCCCATCCGGAAGTTGACTGGAGCTACGGCGTCAACACCGACGCCTTCAAATAATGCTGGATTTAAATCTGGCTCAAGCGGTCGCCCGCGATGCAGCAATTCAGGCAGGGGATTGGTTAAAACAGAATCAACAGAAAGTTATGGTTCTTAAATCTAAGGCCGATCAGCTCGATCTGCAGACTACGGCCGATATTGAGGCAGAAAAGTTAATCTTTGCGGTGATAGAAAAATCTTTTCCTGACCATAATTTATTTTCTGAAGAAAAGGGCCTAGTTGACAAAAAATCGCCATTTACTTGGGTTGTTGACCCGCTTGATGGCACCAAAGAGTACGTCAGAAACCAATCTGATTTCCTCAGTTTAGTCGCACTCCAGGACAAAAATGAAGTGTTGACAGGCTGTGTTTATAATCCCAGCACCAAAGAGACTTACACCGGCGCCAAAAATTTGGGCGGTTTCAAACTGCAGCAACACCTGTCGGCTTCAAAAGAAAGTGATATTAAAAAATCGTTCATTTATTACCGGTTGTCAAAACAGCCTCATGACCAAAAACTACATGGGCGCGTGGTTGAAGTTTTATCTAAACTCCTGCCGGCGGCCTACCGGGTGCGGGGCTCGACCTATGACGTTATGTCGATTTGTTATGTCGCCCAAGGGGCAGCCGAAGGTTTGGTAATTTTGCCCGGGCTTGGAGTCAATTGGTGGGACGTAGCGCCGGGAATTGTTGTTGCCAATGAAGCCGGTGCCAAAATTACTAACGCTTACGGCCGACCTTTCAAGAATCAAGTGATGAACGACGGCCTGGTAATTACTAACGGTTTAATTCACGAGCAGTTATTAGATATAATTAATCAATGAACATCTTAGACGACATCACCGCCCAGAAAAAACTTGATTCAGAAAACCTTTATGATTCGGTTGAGGCTTTAGCTAAACAGTGTCAGCACGCCTTTAGTGAAGCCAGTAAAGTCAAAGTCCCTAAAATTAAGGTTAAGCAATTAGTGATGTCTGGCATGGGCGGATCGGGACTGGCCGCCAGAGTGATCGACTCAGTTTATGGTCTTAAACTCACTGTCCCTCTGATAACCATTAACAATTACCACTTACCTCAATGGGCCAACAAAGATACTTTAGTCGTCTGCTCCAGTTATTCCGGGACGACCGAGGAAACAGTCCAAACATTAAAGGAGGCAATAGACAGGCAATGCCAAATCCTGGTAATTTGTGCCGGCGGGAATTTAAAAAAACTCGCCCAGGAACATAACTTAGCCGTTTATGTAATTGACCCGGTTTACAACCCTTCGAAACAGCCGAGAATGGCTATTGGTTACTCAATCGTCGGTCAACTGGTCTTAGTGGCTAAAGCGGGATTATTAAAAATTACTAAAGCAGAAATTGATCAAACGGTACAACAGATGACCCAGATAGTGACTGGTAACAATCGGCGGGTTGCAGAAGTAAACAACCCGGCAAAAAAATTGGCCGAAGCGATACACCCAAAACAAATTGTGATGGTGGCCGCTGAGCACTTAACCGGCGCTTTCCATGTAGTGAAAAATCAGATGAATGAAAACGCTAAACAATTATCCCACCGCCACGATGTCCCCGAGCTAAACCATCACTTTATGGAAGGGTTAAGATTCCCGGAAACTAATAAAAAAGACGTGGTTTTATGGTTTATTAACTCTTTACTTTACCCTAAAAGAATCCAGACCCGGATGGTGCTGACCATGGATGTAGTCAACAAAAACGGCCTCAACGCCTTTGAATATCTAGCCACAGGAAAAACAAAGCTGGCTCAAGTATTTGAAGTGATTCAGTTCGGGGCATTAGTCAATTATTATTTGACTATGCTTAACGGCATTGACCCGGCCGCGATTCCCTGGGTGGATTATTTTAAAACCAAGCTGGGTCAATCTCTGGGTGACTGGAAGTAATAAATTTGCTATCCTTAAACAATATTCTGCCTATGGCTAATACTTTAGTAGTTAAGTTCACTGCTGTGGACAAAAGCGATTTAGGTTTGGTGGGCGGCAAAGGGGCCAACTTAGGCGAGATGGTCAAAGCCGGTTTTCCGGTGCCTGACGGTTTTATTGTCACTGCTAATGCTTACTGGCAAATACTGGGGCAAAACGACTTAAGAAGCCGGCTGATAAGCGTTTTAAAAAATCTTGACCACCACGACCCCGTGGCTTTAAATGCAGCCAGTCTGCGGGCCAAACAGTTAATTTTAAGGGCTCCCATCCCCGGGGAGCTGGCTCACGCCATCATTGCCCATTACTTAAAACTGGGTAAAGGCCTAAGCCAGGCGTTAGTGGCGGTGCGCTCCTCGGCGACGGCCGAAGATCTACCCGATGCCTCGTTTGCCGGCCAGCAGGAAACCTACTTAAACGTCAAAGGCGAAGCCAATGTCGTCCAAAAGGTGCGGGCCTGCTGGGCGTCACTGTTTGAAGCCAGGGCGATTTTTTACCGGGCAGAAAAAGACTTTGACCACTTTAAGGTCGGTATTGCCGTGCCGGTCCAAAAAATGATCCAAAGCGATGTTTCCGGGATCATGTTTACGGTTAACCCGATTACTAATGATAAGAATCAAATCGTGGTCGAAGCTATCTGGGGGTTGGGAGAAAAAATCGTCCAAG
>DATEUG010000078.1:0-2341 GCA_035283225.1 Patescibacteria group bacterium
TTTGGTGAGTAAACCGATGTGGCCCGGCAAAATACCGATCTGGCCGTCATATGCCGGGGCCAAAATTATGTCAGCCGTATCTTTAAATACTTCCCGTTCCTGGGTTAAAACATGGAGCTGAAGCTTGATTTGGGCCATTATTTGATTTTTTTGGCGTTGGATACGGCTTCATCAATGCCGCCGATCATATAAAAGGCTTGTTCGGGCAAGCTATCATGCTTGCCATCCAAAATTTCCTTAAAGCCGCGGATGGTATCAGCAATCTTGACGTAGCGACCGGAGCTACCGGTAAACTGTTCAGCCACATAAAACGGCTGGGTTAAAAACCGCTGGATTTTTCTGGCCCGCGAAACTGTTAATTTATCTTCATCGCTTAGCTCATCAATGCCCAAAATGGCAATAATGTCTTGTAAGTCTTTGTAGCGCTGTAATACTTTTTGGACTCCTCTGGCGACAGCATAGTGTTCATCACCGACCGCTTGGGGAGACAGGATTTTTGAGCTGGAGGTTAAGGGGTCGACTGCCGGGTATAACGCCTGCTCGGCCAAAGCCCGTTCTAAAGCAATGGTTGAATCCAGGTGGGCAAAAGTGGTCACCGGCGCCGGGTCAGTGTAGTCGTCAGCCGGCACATAGACTGCCTGGAATGAGGTAATTGAGCCTTTTTTAGTCGAAGTGATTCTTTCCTGCAAGGCGGCCATTTCTGAGGCTAAAGTCGGCTGGTAGCCGACGGCTGAAGGAATCCGGCCCAAAAGCGCTGACACTTCACTGCCCGCCTGGGAAAACCGAAAAATATTGTCAATAAACAGCAAGACATCTTCACCCTTTTCATCCCTGAAATACTCGGCAAAGGTTAAAGCCGATAAGGCTACCCTTAAGCGGGCCCCGGGGGGTTCATTCATCTGGCCAAAGACCATGACCGTGTTTTTTAACACCCCGGAGCCTTTCATTTCCTGGTAAAGATCATTGCCTTCGCGGGTTCGCTCGCCGACCCCGGCAAAAACCGAGTGGCCGGAATGCTCTTCGGCAATGTTTCTGATTAGCTCCTGGATAATAACAGTTTTGCCCACTCCGGCACCGCCAAAAGCAGCCACTTTACCCCCCCGGGCAAACGGACAGATTAAATCAATTACTTTAATCCCGGTTTCCAGCATTTGGGGCGCCGGCTCGACTTCTGTTAATTGGGGCGGCTTTCTATGGATCGGGGTTAAGTTTACGCCAGTTAGTTTGGGCCCGCCGTCAATAGTTTGGCCGATAACATTAAAAATCCTGCCCAAGGCTTTGGTTCCGGCCGGCACGGCAATGGCTTTACCGGTATCGGTGACTGTCAGATTGCGCCTTAAGCCGTCAGTTGAACCCATGGCGATGGTTCTGACTTCACCGTTGCCTAAGTGCTGCTGGACCTCAAGGACTAACTTTGTGCCGTCAGCTTTCACTACTTCCAGGGCGTTAAAGATTTTGGGCAGTGTGCCGGTAAACTTTACGTCAACAACGACGGAAATGATTTGGGTGATTTGTCCTTTAGTCATAATTTATTCCAGCGTCATCCTGGCGCTGATAACATCTAATAATTCGTTGGTAATTCTTGCTTGTCTGGCAGTGTTAAACTCAAGGGTGAGATCAGAGACGATCTCTAAAGCGTTTTCATTGGCGTTTTTCATCGCTACCATCCGGGCTGAATGCTCGCTGGCTAACGATTCCAGCAAAGTGTGATAGAGCTGGAGCTCGACATACTGGGGTAATAAATCTTCAAAGATTTGGTTAGGATTGGGTTCAAACAAATAAGCGCCGGTAAAGCCCTCACCGGACAAGGGGGCAGACTGCAAGAGCTCGGCTTGCTCAGTTAAGGCTTGGGAGGCAATCGGCAATAGCTGTTTAACTGACAGTTTTTGGGCAATAGTGGAAATAAACTCCATGTTCACCATAAACGCCATTTGGGCGGATCCGGTTTTAAAATTTTCCATCACCAACTTAGCTACCGGAACAATGTCAGTAAAGTGGGGCCGGTCGCCAAAAGCGGCAAACTCTGCTTCTAAAAAGCGGCCGGTTTTAATCACATGCTCTTTGGCCTTTTTACCGACTGAAACAAACTTAAACTTAATTCTTGGCGGCAAGTCGTAAGTTTTTCCGGCAAGGCTTAGCCAGTTTTCCAGGCCCCGGAATAAATTGGTGTTTAAGCCGCCGCACAAGCCTTTATCGGTCGACATGACAATCACTAAAACCGTAAATTCGTTAATCTCCTCCCAATTCAGCCGGGGGTCGGTTAGTAAGAAGTGCTCCACCTGGTCTTTAGCGGCCTTGGATAAAGCGGTAATCACTTGGTACATTTTGTCAGTGTAAGGCC
>DATEUG010000079.1:0-2664 GCA_035283225.1 Patescibacteria group bacterium
CAAACCAAAACCATGATGTCCGACACTGACAGGTTAACCATGATTGGCTCCCCCGACTATTACTTAAAATCTGCCGGGGAAATGGCTAAACTTTTCCCCCAGCACCCCGAAGCTTTAACCAACACTTTAAAGATTGCCGATGAGTGCAATGTCGACATCCCTACCGGCAAGTGGATCCTGCCCCATTTCCCGCTGCCGGCAGGATATAAAACACCGGAGGCATATTTAAAGGAGCTTGCCGAAAAGGGTTTAAAGCAGCGTTTTGAACCCGTAACTCGCATCCAGACAGACAGGCTTAATTACGAACTTAAAGTCATCTGCGATAAAGGCTTTGCTACTTATCTTTTAATCGTGGCTGATTTTGTCAACTGGGCCAAGCAGCACAAAATCAGAGTCGGCCCGGGCCGGGGCAGTGTCGCCGGTAGTTTAGCCGCTTATGCTTTAAGGATTACCTCAATTGATCCTTTATTCCACAACATTCCCTTTGAGCGGTTTTTAAACCCCGAGCGTCCCAGCCCGCCCGACATTGACTTAGATTTTGCTGATGATCGGCGGGATGAAGTGATTGAGTATGTCGCCCAAAAGTACGGCAAGGATAAGGTCGC
The DNA here is from genome assembly GCA_035283225.1 of Patescibacteria group bacterium. Lineage (GTDB taxonomy): Bacteria > Patescibacteriota > Microgenomatia > UBA1400 > CG1-02-47-37 > DATEUG01. The sequence continues at coordinate 606 of DATEUG010000079.1, forward strand.
CCAGATCATTACCTTCGGCACCATGGAAGCCCGGGGGGCAATCAGGGACATCGGCCGGGTTTTGGGCATGCCTTACTCAGATCCGGATAAGATCGCTAAACTCATCCCCTTTGGCTTAGGGATTCAAGAATCCTTAGACACTGTTGGCGAGCTGAAGGAATTTTACCAGCAGGCAGAGTTTAAGGAACTATTGGATCTGGCTAAAAAAGTTGAAGGCACAGCCAGGCACGCTTCGACTCACGCCGCCGGCGTAGTCGTGGGCGATAAACCCTTGACTGAGTACACCCCGCTGCAAATGGAAAGTAAAAACGAGCGGATCATGACCCAGTACGACATGTATTCTTTGGACTGCAACATTTCCCCGGACGCCATTGGCTTACTGAAAATGGACTTTTTGGGACTTAGAAACTTAACCATTTTGCAAAACGCGGTCGATTTTGTTTTAAAGCAAACCGGTAAAAGAGTCGACGTTTCCGAGATCCCGATTGACAACCCGGAGGTATTCAAACTTTTATCTGCCGGCAAGACCACCGGTATTTTCCAGCTGGAGTCCGGCGGGATGAGAAGAGTGGCCAAAAAATTAAAGCCCTCCCGATTTTCCGATATCACCGCTATGGTCGCCCTTTATCGGCCCGGGCCAATGGATCTGATTGATGATTTTATTGAAGGTAAACTCAATCCGGCTTCAATTAAATACCCCCACCCGGACTTAAAGCCGGTGCTGGCAGAGACCTACGGCATTGCCGTTTACCAGGAGCAAGCCTTGCAGATTGCTAACGTCATGGCCGGCTACACCTTGGGCGAGGCCGACATTCTAAGACGGGCGATTGGTAAGAAGAAACGGGCCATGATGGTCAAAGAGAAAGACAAGTTTATTAAAGGGGCCAGGACCAAAGGTTACACTTCCCAGGTAGCCGAAAAAGTCTGGAGCTACATTGAAAAGTTTGCCGGCTACGGCTTTAACAAGGCTCATGCTACCGCTTACGCGATGATTGCCTACCAAACAGCTTACTTAAAGGTAAAGTTTCCGGTGGAGTTTATGGCAGCCTTACTTACCGCCGAAGTGGTCAGTAAAGACAAGGTGCCGATTGCCATAGATGAATCCAAGCAAATGGGTATAGTCATTTTGCCGCCGGACATTAACCAATCGGATATAGGCTTTACCATAATTCCCGACAAACATTCCTTAAACAAAAAAGCGATTAGGTTTGGCTTGAGCGCGATTAAAAATGTGGGCGAGGCGGCCATTGGCGCCATTTTGAAAGCCCGGGCTAAAAAAGACTTTTCTTCTTTAACCGATTTCTGCCGCCGGGTTGACGCCCAAAAAGTGAATAAAAAGGTTTTGGAAAGCCTGGTCCAGGTGGGCGGGTTTGACCGGTTTGGCAAGCGTTCCGGCCTAATGATGGCTTTAGAAGCTGTCCGCCAGAAAGCGTCCGATCACCAAAAACAGGCTAGTAGTCCCCAAGTATCCCTGTTTGCCGGCACTAAAACCGATGAAGCTGAACCGGTCGACTCAATCCCGGACACGGCTGAGTTTAGCAAAGCCGACAGGTTGAGTTTTGAAAAAAACCTTTTGGGCTTTTATTTAACCGAGCACCCCTTGGCTGACGCCTTAAAAAGGATCCGGGAATTGGTTTCCCACCCGATCGGGGAATTAAACGAGACGGAAAACTTAAATCAAACGGTAACGGTCGGCGGGGCCTTGCGGTCAGTTAAAAAGATTTTGACCAAAAACGGCAACAAAGAAATGGCCTTTGGAATTTTAGAGGACGCCACCGGCTCAATTGAACTGGTAGTTTTCCCTAAAACTTACGCTGCCACCCGTTCCATCTGGATTGCTGATCAGCCGGTTTTAGTCACCGGCAGGGTGGACTTTAAAGATAGATTAAGCTTAATTGTGGATACCGCCCTGCGTCCTACAGATGACCAGCTGATAAAAAAAGTCTCAAGTTCAGCGTCTACCTATATTCTGTCTTTAGATTCCCACACCAAGCGCGAAGATCTGGTGGAAATTAACCAGCTTTTAAAGTCTAACCCTGGAGAAAACCAGGTGATTATT
>DATEUG010000080.1:0-4189 GCA_035283225.1 Patescibacteria group bacterium
CAGTCAAACTGGATCAAAAGGAACAGGAAGTTTAAGTTTGGCGCGAATTGTGGCGCGCAAATGGCGCGAATTGTGGTATAATTAATTTAATGTTTCAGCCCAAGTTTACTATTACCCCGGAAATTAATAATCGTGTGGCCGAAATGGCGCGGATAAAAGAAGTGGTTAACAAAAGTCGGATTTTGCCAGAGCAGGAAATCACTTTACGCTATCGGGCTAAGGTTGATGCGATTCACAGCTCGACCAGCATCGAGGGAAATTTATTAAATAAACGCCAGGTTCAACTGGTAATTAGTGGTAAATCAGTCCGGGCGAGTGAGCGGATGATCACTGAAGCAATTAATTATAAGAACGCGCTTGATTGGCTGGAAAAACGCTCAAGAAAGACCAAAAAGATATCTTTTGGTGATATTTTATCATTGCATCGTTTGACCCTGCGCCATCTTTTACCAGAAGAAAAAGTGGGCAATTTCAGAAAAGGAGAAATTTTTATTGTTGACGTAATAAACGGCAAGGACGTTGTCAGATACATCGGGCCTAAAGGTTATCAAATTCGCTCTTTGCTTGAGGGTTTGTTAACTTGGCTTTATAACTCTAAAAACAATCTCCATCCAATTCTTAAAGCCGGTATTTTTCATTATGAGTTTGTCTCGATTCATCCTTTCAGTGACGGCAATGGTCGGGTTACCAGACTATTAACCTTGCTTTACTTGTGGCTTAATGATTATGCCTTTAAAAAGGTTTTGGTGCCTGATGTTTATTATTTACAAAATAGACTGGCTTATTATGACGCCTTAAATAGGGCACCAGTTTATGATGTTCGGCATGAAATTGATATCACTCCCTGGCTTGATTATTTCACTAAGGGGTTTTTGGCAGTGGCCAGGGATTTAGAAGCAGAAATTACCGCTTTTTCTCTTAAGGATTCGGGTCAAACTCCGGTTAAGTTGTCTGAAACAGAATTATTGTTGGTCGATTTTGCCAGACAATTGGGGCGCATTGACCTTAAGGAAGCGATTAACATTATCAATGTCCCCAGAAGAACCGCTCAACGATGGTTGGCTCGCTTAGTGGCCAAGAAAATTCTTAAAAAACACGGAAAAGGTAAAAGTATTTATTACCAATTGATTTAATTCAACGGATCACAATTTTTTCGGCCGGGATTTGATCATAGCTGTTGGCAGAAAGCCATTGGAAAAATAGCCGCTGGCTGTTTTCGACCGGTTCATCTAAAGTCACGATTAACTTAAGCTCATCATAGTCAGGATCGATGCGGAAAGAATCTTTCACCACCGGTCCCAAATTCATCAGCTGATAGAATTGCTTCAAAGGAGGAGTCGGGGAATAGCCGGGAGGGTTGATTTTGGCCCAAGCCACTACTGCCAAAATCCCGAATAAACCGGCAACCATTAAATAGTTTAACCAGTCCTGTTGCTTGGCCATGTTTTAACTTAATTGTAGACCTATGGTTCGGGGGAGGAAAGTTCAATTAAATCAAAATTTTGGGGTGCGGCTGGCGGCGAGGCTGGGGGAGTCAACTCTTTGGTAGCGGTCGTTTCTCCGGTTTGGTTAGTTTGCGGCAGTTTAGTTTCCAAAGCGGCTAATTCCTCGCGGGCCTTGGTGGCATCGTCAGAGTCAGGCGGCAAGACGGCGACTACCTGCTGCATGGCCTGAAAAGCCTCCAGCCAACTAGCTTGCTGCTGATAGGCGTAAGACAAGTTGTAGTAAGCGTTGGCAAAGTTGGGTTTTAACTGGGTGGCTTCAGTAAAGCGGGCCACAGCCTGGTCGTATTGGTTTAAAGAGTAATACAGCCCGCCCAGCTCTACCCTAAGGCGCGGATTAGTTGGGTCCAGTTGTATGGCGCGGGTATAGGCAGCCGCGGCAAAGTTGTCGGCCCCATCGGCAAAGTTAATTAGCTGTCGGTACAGATTGCCCAAGTTAGCCCAGTTTGACGCCTTCGCTGCGTTAAGCTGGGTGGCCAGTCTTGCTTCACTGATCGCTTGCTGAATTAAGGTGGCGATATTTTGCCGGTCTTGGTCGGTCAAATCGCCTTGCTGGGCCAAAGAATTGGCTAAAGCCAGGTTGGTGTTACTGTAAGACACTCGGTAGCGGTCTAAGTTGGGCGCCAACTTAATCGCCGCAATCTGGAGGTTATAAGTATCCAAGCCTTTGTTGGCCGCGGCTGCAGCCAAACTGTTTCTAAAATTAACTTCGGCGGCGTAAATTTTGCCTAAATTAAGGCCGGCTAAAATCAGGATTAAAACCGACGGGATGGCTAAAACCAGCGGCAGTACCCCTGAAGTTAGACCCCGTTGGGGTTCGGGCGAAGGAGTGTAGGGTTCAACCAGGTTAATCGCGTTAATCGTCACCAGGACATCTTTGACTTTAGTCATGTCTTTGGATTTGTTTAATCCGACGCTCAAACCCAAAAGACCCAAAAACAGCACCCAGGTTACCAGCGAAAAGGGGACGATTAGTCCCAAAATTAAAGTAACCGCGACAGCCGCATTAACCGCTAGTTGCAAAGCAGTCGTCCGGGTGCCGGGGGCGCGGCGGGAGAGTTTCAGATAAGCGCCAATGATCAAAGCCAAAGCAACCAGACCGGCAATCCCCAGCGTGGTCATTATCTGGAAGTATTCATTGGCTGAAGCGGTGAAGGCTACATTCCAAAAGCTGCTTAAATTTAGATTTACCGGCCTAAAGCGGGTAAATTGATTTAAAAAGTTACCCGGCCCGGCGCCGAAAAACACCGACGATTTAAAAGTATCAATGGCAATCGACCAGCCGGCAATTTTAGGCAGCAATACTGCCGCCAACGATTTGCCCGGTAAAATTTGATAACCGGTTAAGATTAAAGCCGAGATAATTAAGCCCGAACTTAAAAAGTACTTTAATTTTTTGGGACCTAACGTGGTTTTAAACGCCAGCACCAATGATAGCGGCAAAACTATCAGCAAAAAAACAACCAGATTTAAAAGCGACCCGGTCGGGGAAAAACTTTTGGCCGCTAGAAAGTCAGGTAAACCCAGAGCCGTAAACAAGTCCAAAACTGAAGCAATGCCGACAATCGCCAAAACCACGGCTATGCCAATCAGCCAGTTTAAAACCTTGCGCACCTGGTCCGAGCCGGCAATTAAACTGGTAAACAATAAATACCAAACCGGCATAGCCAAATAAAAAGCCGTCCGGAAAATTAGGCTGTCCGGGCTGTAATCTTTATTAATGTAAGTTGAAGCAGCGGCCACTCCGCCAAAAATAATCAGTGGCAGAAGCATCGGCGATAAGGTTAGCCTGACGGTTTTGGTTAAGATAGACTGAACCAGCCAGACGATTAAGGCTGCGGCCAATAAAATCAGCCAGAGCATTAGCTTATTAAAGCCGTAAAAGTCCGTGGTTAAAGGCAGAAAAAACAGCGGCGTCAAAAGCAAGGAGAGGCTTAAGCTAAAAAGGACAATCTTACCGGTCATAAGACTATTAAAAACTTAATTTCTTAATTTTTCAAGTGGTAAAAATTAATTTCTTAGGTTTACCTAATCTGAACAAACCGGGTAATCAGTGGCGGCGTAGTTCGGTCCGGGACAGGCAGCTTGAGCGGCAGCTAAATCTGGGTCAGAAGCATTTTCCAAAACCATTTTAGCGATAAAGTCATCTTCGCCTTCGGACTCGTAAAAAAGATCAGCCGGCAAAGTCTTCATATAAATTGTCGGGCCGGCTCCGGCCGAAAACGTTCCCTCGATGGCGCAAGCATCGTCGCCGTCAAGCCCGCAGCCGTTAATTTGCAGGCCGCCATTGGCGTCAGTCGGGTAGTGCTGGTAGTCGTTGTAATAAAGCCTTAAGGCCGTTTTTAATTGGGTTAATTCAGATTTTCTCCTGGCGTCTCGGGCGCGAGCCCGGGCGTCAGTTAAGTTATTAACAATTAAGCCTACCAGGGTGCCGATGATCGAAATAACCACGAGTAGTTCAATTAAAGTAAAACCCTTTTTCATTGTCCCTCTGCTCCCAGCGTCCGATTGGTGCCGGGTAAAATATTAGTGCTTGATAATCCATAATTGCACTCTTTAGTGCCGCAATTCAAGTCTTCGTAGACTTGAGGCGTGCCGGCGCCATCCTTTTGGACGTCCAGATCTTTGGTGTTTTCCAAGCGGGCATAAATTTGAAACTTGGAATTTTTACTGCCATCAATCACCGT
>DATEUG010000081.1:0-5455 GCA_035283225.1 Patescibacteria group bacterium
AAATTGTTAGAGAAACACAAAATTACCGATTGGAAATGGCAATTGTTGCCGGTGAGCGTATTTTTAATCGGCATCGGCAGCAGCCTTTATCACACTTTCAGAAGTCCGCTGACAATGTTGGCCGACGCGGTGCCGATTTATTTATTCTTTCTGGTTTACTTTTTCTTGTTTAGCAAAGCTTTCTTAAAGCGGACAAAACGGGCGGTGATGGTGACGGTTTTATTCGCGGCAACGCTTTTGTTGGTGACAATCTATACTCCGCGCGAATTATTAAACGGTTCGATCCGGCACTTTTTTAACGCGGCCACTTTGTTGGGAATGGCAGTGGTGGTGCGGGTAAAATTTGGCCGGAAAGCAAACTTATTCTTTAGCGTTTTTGCGGTTTATTCTTTGGCGATTTTAGGCCGCACAATTGAACCGGCAGTTTGCCAGTTTTTCCCTGTTGGCACCCACTTTAGCTGGCATATTTTAACGGCTGCTTCGGCCTACTTAGCCACCCGAGCACTGCTGACTATTCGTAGAGTATAATAGACTTCATGTTTATCAGTCCGACGTTCGGTAAAAGAAGCCAGGAACAGCTAATTGAAGATATTGTTGACTACGTTAAGGCCCACCCGGAGTCAGCATATCGACTCATCATCGGCAGCGACTCCCACAAGCGCGGCAGCAATGGCGCCAGCTACCTAAAGCTGGTAACAGCGATTGTGATTCACCGGATCGGTTTTGGCGCCCGTTACTTCTGGCAAAGCCAAAATCAACCCAAGGCACAGTCTTTAAGAGATAAAATCTACTCTGAAACCTTATTATCCTTAAAAATCGCCCAGGAATTCCTGCCGTCTTTGAATAAAAAGCTTAACGGTAACCAGAATTACGAGCTGGAGATTCATATTGACGTTGGCCGGGTCGGCGAAACCCGGGATATGATCAAGGAAGTGGTGGGTATGGTGACCGGCAATGGCTTTACCGCCAAAACTAAACCAGATTCTTATGGAGCGTCAAAGGTAGCTGATAAGCATACTTAGAACATATTATTTACCCTTATGAAAAGGGGGTGAAAACAAGTGAAGAGAACATGGTTAGTGATTTTAGCCATAGTGGCTGTTATAGGCCTATCAACGGTTTCCACCTACAACAGTTTGGTGGGTAAATCGCAAAATATCGAAGGCCAGTGGGCGCAGGTAGAAACTCAATACCAGCGCCGTTTTGACCTGATTCCCAACTTGGTTAACTCAGTTAAAGGCATTTTTACCCAGGAGCAGGAAGTTTTTGGGGCGATTGCCGAAGCCAGGACGCGTTATTCCGGAGCCCAAACAGTGGATGAAAAAGCATCGGCAGCGACCGGGCTTGAGTCAGCTCTAGGGAGATTATTGGTGATAGTGGAAAATTATCCCCAGTTGCAGTCCAATCAGTCAGTTTTAAGCTTAATGGATGAACTGGCCGGAACTGAAAATCGAGTCAGTGTGGAAAGAAGACGTTTTAATGATTTGGTGCGTGACTACAACACCACCATCATGCGTTTTCCTACCAATCTAATGGCTAACGTATTTAACTTTGACCCGCATGCCTATTTTGAGGCAGCTGAAGAAGCCGATACGGCCCCGACAGTTGATCTGCAATGAGGCGGTTTGTCTTAGGATTGCTGGCCGTTTTCGGCGGAGTAATCTTATTGGCAAAAACCAGCCTGGCCGCTGTTTACCCGGCTCCAACAGGCTATGTTAACGATTTTGCCGGAGTAATAAGCCAGGAAGCAGAAAACAGTTTAGAGGAAAGGTTGAGTAGTTTTACAGCTTCCACCAGCAATGAAATCGCGGTGGTAACTTTGAGTTCTTTGGAGGGTGATACGGTTGAGAACGCGGCCGTAAAACTATTTGAAGAATGGGGTATTGGCGATAAGGAAAAAGATAACGGAGTTTTACTGCTGGTAGCGATTGATGACAGGGAACTAAGAATTGAAGTCGGTTACGGATTGGAGCCGGTGTTAACAGACAGTAGGTCTGGCAATATTATCAGAGACCAAATTACCCCATTGTTTAAAGCCGGCAACTATGAGGGCGGGATTATTGCCGGCACCGAGGCAATTATCTCGGTAGTAAGCGGCGATCCGACGGTTTTTGACCAGCCGGAAGTGAGTAATAGTGCCGGAGAAACTTTTGGTATGTTTTGGTTTGGCTTGGTGATGCTGTTTATGTACACCGCTGCGTTTTTAAGCCGTTCTAACCGTTACTGGCCCGGTGGCGTGATCGGTTTAATCTTTGGCGTGATTCTGGGCGGAATATTAATGGGCTTAGGCTTGGGAATTTTGGGTTTATTGTTTGACCTTTGGCTTTCCAAAAATTACAAGGTCAGAAAAGCTAAGGGTCTACCTACAGGCTTTTGGTCTTCAACCGGCGGCTTTTCTTCCTCGGGCTCATCTTTCGGCGGTTTTAGCGGCGGTTCGTCGGGCGGCGGCGGCTCTTCAGGTAGTTGGTAGAGATATGATTAGCCGAGCGCAAAAATTATTATTAAGAAAAAAACTTTCATATAAACAAAGCGCCTTTATTTACGGCTCCTTACTTGGAGATGGTTGCATTAAGATTAACAAAAAACATTTAAACGGTAACGCCTACTTTTCTGCAGGTCAAACAAATAAACAATATTTGGAATTTCAATATTCTTTAATGAAATCTTTTGTCAATGCGCCAGTTTACGACCGAATTGATAGAAGGCCGAATAGGAAAAAGTTCTATTCGTTTCGAACAATATCTCACTCGATTTTTACAAAGATTTATAAGCTAATATATCCGAAGGGGTTAAAAACTGTTTCAAATGATTGGTTGCAAAAACTAACCCCCTTCAGCCTAGCAATTTGGTATATGGACGACGGCAGTATGACACAAAGTAATCATATGATGAGAATTTCTACAGAATCTTTTACGTATAAGGAGAACCAATTGATATCTGAATATTTAATCAAAAAATGGGATATTCATCCAAACATAATAAGGTCTCCTAGAGAAGGAAGGTTTCTTCTAAAATTTCCTTCAGAAGAAAGAAACAAATTTTTCTCTTTAGTTGAAAAACTAATATTGCCATCGATGAAATATAAATTAGACTTTGATTACAAAAATAAGAGTCAAAAACACTGGACTAGCCTTGAAAAAAGATTTTTAAGAGAAAACTATTTGGGGACACGAGTAAATTGGGATAAAATGACAGCAATGCTTAATCATTCAAAATTAGCAATTGGCAAGAAAGCTTCGGTTTTAAGATTTGCCAACAGAAAATAAACATGAAGTTACTAGTAACAGGTGGTTTAGGCTTTATCGGTAGTAACTTTATACTTTATTGGCTTAAACAGCATCCGGAAGATACGATTGTTAATTTTGATGCGGAAACCTATGCAGCTAATCATGACAATCTTAAGTCTGTAGAAAATAATCCTAAATACAAATTTATCAAAGGCGATATTACCGACACTAAAGGGGTTGATGCGGCCATGAACGGAGTCGACACCGTTGTCCACTTTGCCGCCGAATCTCATGTTGACCGATCAATTACCGGTCCTCAAGTGTTTGTAACGACTAACGTCATTGGCACCCAGGTGCTTTTGGATGCCGCTTTAAAGCATCAGGTTAAAAGATTCCACCACATTTCTACTGATGAAGTTTTTGGCTCTCTAGAACTTGATTCCCAAGCCAAATTTTCCGAAACCACGGCTTTTGCCCCCAACAGTCCTTATTCGGCTTCCAAGGCCGGTTCTGACCATTTGGTCCGGGCTTACTGGAAAACCTATGGTTTGCCGGTAACGATTACCAATAGTTCCAACAACTTCGGCCCCTATCAATTTCCGGAAAAATTGATTCCCCTGGTAATTACTAATCTGATTGAGGACAAATTGGTGCCGGTTTACGGAGATGGATTGAATGTCCGCGACTGGCTTTACGTTGACGATCACTGCCGGGCAATTGACTTGGTTTTAGCTAAGGGCAGGGTGGGTGAAACTTACTGCATCGGCGGCTTAACTAAAGACATTAACAACCTAACTATTGTTAAAAAGATTATTCAATTGATGGGCAAGTCTGAAGATCAAATCGAAATGGTCAAAGACAGGCCCGGCCACGACCGGCGTTATGCCCTCGATTGGTCTAAAGCTAAAAAGGAATTAGGCTATCAGCCCGAAGCTGATTTTGACACTTATTTAGCCCAAACGATTGATTGGTACACTAAAAACCAAGACTGGTGGCAGCGGGTTAAATATGGCTCAAGATAAACCAGTAATCATCGGCTCCGGTTTATCCGGCATGATCGGCTCCAGATTCACCCAAGTTTATGCCAATGATTTTACTTTTATGAATCTGGATTTAACTACAGGAGTGGATATCACTGAAGCAAAGCAGGTGGAAACAGCTTTGTCTAAGTACCAAAATGCGACCGTAATTCATTTGGCTGCTTTTACCGACGTCTCCAAAGCCTTTGACCAAAACGGCGATAAAAACGGTTCGGTTTACAAGGTCAATGTGATTGGGACCCAAAATATCGCTAACGCGGCCAAAAAATTCGGTCATTTCCTAATTCATATCTCGACCGACTTTGTTTTTGACGGCGTGAACCCGCCGGAAGGCGGCTACACCGAGACCGATACTCCTAAACCGATTGAATGGTATGGCCAAACCAAGCTTTGGGCAGAGCAAGAGGTGCAAAAGTCCGGCGCCAACCACGTTATTGTCAGAACTGCTTTTCCTTATCGGGCCAAGTTTGCCGGCAAATTAGATTTAATCAGAAATATGCTGGAGAAATTAAAAACCAACTCTTTATACCCGATGTTTACTGATCAAATAATTACTCCGACTTTTATTGATGATTTGTCCGCAGCCTTTAAAACAATTATTGATAAAAAGCCCAACGGCATTTTCCATGCTGTCGGCAGCAGCTCGCTCTCACCTTACGAAATTGCCCAGAAAATCGCCTCCGCGTTTGAGATAAAGGCGGACATTAAATCCGGCAGCTTTAAAGATTTTATGGTCAAAGACCCGCGTCTTCGCCAACAATATTTGAAAATTTCCAACGCCAAGTTAAAACAAGAGTTGGGTGTGTCAATGAAAACTTTAGATGAGGCGCTTAAGATTTTGAAAGATCAGGGCGCCGGAGTTTAGTGCGTTTTTTGGCTTGATCGGTGCGCCATTTGTTAACGGCGGCATGATCGCCGGAAAGTAAAACCTCAGGAACTTTTTTACCTTTATATTCTGCCGGGCGGGTGTATTGGGGATATTCAAGTAATCCGGCTGAGAAGGACTCGTCGGCCGTAGAGGCTTTGTTGCCGACCACGCCCGGGAGTAAGCGGACAATCGTGTCGGTAACAATCATCGCCGGCAGTTCGCCGCCGGTTAAAACATAGTCGCCGATGGAGATTTCCTCATCAACTAGGGCACGGATGCGCTCGTCAAAACCCTCGTAGTGGCCGCAGACTAAAATCAAA
>DATEUG010000082.1:0-2161 GCA_035283225.1 Patescibacteria group bacterium
AACTTGCTTGAGGCCGAGGCCGGCTTTTTCTCTGAATATTTGGGGGTGATGGGCCAAGCCAATATTACCGACTTAATCGTTAATAACACTCTGGATGTCTCCAGTCTCACTTCCGGCAACGGAGCAATTAATTTCTTGGCAGGATTAGTCACTTTTGACAGCAGTGGTTTAGTGACAATTAACGGTGACTTAGTAGTTAATGGGCAAATTCTAGCCCAAAAAGTAGTTTCTCCCCAGGGCCACTTTGCCGAACTTTTGGCAGATAACATTGTTAGCTCGGGATCGGCCAAGTTTAAAGAAATCATTACTGAAGGCCTAATCATCGCCGCCGACGCCTCAGCTTCAGCCGAAACTGCTTCGGCTTCGGCTTCTATCACCACTAATGCGACTGCCGGGAAAGCGGTGCTGCCTGCCGGCGCCACCGAATTTACCATCTATACCCCTCATGTTTCCGGTGACACTTTGACCTACGTCACCCCGACCGGTGATTCCCAAAACCAAGTCCTGTATGTCAAAAGTAAGCAAGACGGCGAGTGGTTCAAAGTAGCCGTCAACCAAGCCTTAGCCTACGACTTACCTTTCAACTGGTGGACGATCCGGCTGGAGTAAAAATGCTATACTCAAATTATGGCCGCCAATTTAGCTAAAGCCAGAGATATTATCCGTCAAAATCCATCTCTAATCTGGCATACAAGGTCATACGACCAGCTAGAAATTAAATCTATTGCTGAAGCTGTTTTCAATTATGGAACCTGGCGTGAATTTAAAAACCTAAGCAAAATTATTGGTGTCAAGACTCTGGCCCAAGTGTTCACTTTCCTGGATAGCATGCCTAGAAATAATCTTTTACCCAAGGTTCGTAATTATTTTAGGCTCTATTTTAAACGCCATGCGTCCGCATAAAGAGATTCTTATCCAAGGTCAACTAGCTCTACTGCCACTGATTCTGAACCGATTGAATACCTGCCCGGCTTTGCCGTTGATGATAAAACTATTAAACAAAAACTGACTGCCATAAGTTTAGCTTGATTGATTTTTTTGTATCATGAATGATACGATTTTAATTATATGAATGATACGATTAGACTGAATGACCGCCGCCTCGGTTTCACCTTAATTGAACTCCTGATTGTCATTGCCATTCTGGCAATTTTAATCATCATCTCTATGATGAGCTGGCGGCTACAAATTGAAAAAGCCAATGACGCTAAGAAAAAAGAGGGTCTTTACAGGATCAGTCAAGCCTTTGAAGAGTATTTTTCCGACAACGAGTGCTACCCGGCCCCCGACACTTTGCAAAACTGCGGCGGTTCTGAGTTAAGCCCTTACTTGGACAAAGTGCCCTGTGACCCGGTGACCAAACTACCCTACTGTTATATTGCCGACGAAGATAACCCCGGCTGCGGCCAAAACTTTCGCATCTTAACGCCCTTAAAATACCAAGACGACCCGGTGATTGCCAATTTAGGCTGTGACGGTGAAGCGTTTTGCGGTTATGAAGAAGTCTGTTCGGTGCCGGTCCAAAACGTGGCCGGCTTTAACTATGGCGTTTCCAGCACCAATATTACTGTGGCCAATCCGGCAATATCCCCGCCGGGCGCTTCGGCCTCGCCCCAAGCTTCAGGTGTTCCCCAGTGGTACTGTTCCGGACCGGGTAACTGCACCGGCCCTGTTCCTGCCGGAAAAATCTGTTCGCCTTCGTATGATAACGTCTTCTGCAATCCCGGCGCCTGCGCCGGCATTACCAGTAATTGCACTGATTTATGAAAAAAGGCTTCACTTTAATTGAATTGTTAGTTTCGATCACCATTATCGGCATTCTCGCCAGTATTGGCTTGTCTACTTTCACTTCCGCCCAAATCAAGGGCCGGGATGCCAAAAGAAAAGCTCATTTAAGACAAGTCGTTGACGCTTTAGAAGCTTACTATAACGACAAAGGCCAGTATCCGGCCGATGACGATAACGGCAACATCATGGGCTGCGGGGCAGATGCCGAAGCACTATGCACCTGGAGCACCTCGGCTTTCCAAAATTCCACCACCGGCACGGTTTATATGATCAAAATGCCGGCTGACCCGACTTTGGGATTAAGCTATTATTATGACGCGGTGGTCGAGTCCACCTTAAACACCAAGTTTCAGCTTTATGCCCGTTTAGAAAA
>DATEUG010000083.1:0-6970 GCA_035283225.1 Patescibacteria group bacterium
CGCTCTTAAAAGTAAGCCCTGATTGCTGCCGCCCCAGGATGACAAATAGCCGACGTTTTGGAGTAAGGCCGATCTTAGGTAGGGTTCGAAGCCTCCAACAATAGAATAGTAAATTAGAGTTGCCAAAATCGGAAGAGTAAAACCCGCCGTCGCTAAAGCTATGGCGGGCAGGGCCGCCAACCATAAAATAGCCGCAGCAAAATCAAACGCCGCTGGGACTTTTAATAAAAACGCCAAGCTAAACATAAGCCCGGCCAAAAGATAGCGTCGGCCGGTTAAGAGAAGCAACATGCCGGCGATAATAGGCAAAGCCATAAAGATTTCAGCATTGGCAATATTGCCTTCAAAGACGGTGGTCAAGCCGACCAGAGTTAAGGTGGCGATGTACCAAGCGCGGGGTGATTTGGGTAGCAACCACTTCATCAATTTAAAAAACAAAATCACCGTTGCCCCAAACCAAATGGTTAGAATCAGTCGAAAATAAAAAACATTGCCGGCAATGGCGGCAAGAAGGTATAAAAGCGGCGGTTTGTTGTCATGTAAGTCCCGGTACCAAACCAAGCCTTGCCGCAAACCTTGTCCTAAAACGAGATAAATCCCCTCGTCGCCATACCAGTAAGGTTCATACCAGGAAGGCAGGCGCAATAAAAACACTAAGGCTAAAATTAGGATTAAACCCTCGTATTTCTTCATTGAATTGATTATACCTTCTCGGTCACCTTGTACTCTAAGTAGCGGCCCAGTAACAGGCGGGTATGGGCATCCAGGCCAGGTAAAGCGGCAAAGAAAAAACCGGCCACAGGCAGTAAAACAAACTCAAACGGGGCAATTAATCTTTGCCAAAACGGGGTGCCCGCCGGCGCCTTGGGTTTTTGCTGCCAATCAACAAAAATGATGATGAGCAGTGATATCAGGGCCAGGGTGAGAATTCCGGATGAGACTTGAGGCAGGGTTTTGCCGATGACGGTTCGGTTAAAATCTTTATTTAATAAAGGGGGAATATTGGCCCCTAAAGTGATGGCAAAAAAGTTTACCGGCCAGAGAATGTGGTCTTTAATTACATAGAGCGCCCGAACGGTTTTTTCAGCAAAAGGCATTTTTTTAACCGTCAGCCATTTATAAATAACGTAAGAATCATCGGCCACGCCCCAAGCCCAGCGCTGAATTTGTTCATATTGATTTTTCATTGTTTGCCACCAGCCATGGGCTTCAGCGGCGTCGCAAAAAGAGGGTAGAAAAATCGGTTCAACCTCGGTCTTGCCGCCGGTAGCAAAAAAGGCCTTAAAGAACATCCGGTAATCTTCGGGAATAACGTCCACGTCCCAGTAGCCGATTTTATCAACCAGCTTTAAGCTTAAACTATAAGTGGAAAAGGCCATGAGCCGGTCCGGACGCATCAAAATTCCGGTTTGAACGACACTAGAAACCCGGTTAATTACCCGGGTGATTGCCGGCAAGCGCCAAATATTATTGTAAAACTGAATCGCTGATTGCCAGATAATAAAGTAGCGCCTGGGATCATCTAAAAACTTAAAAGTTAAGTAAGAAAAATACTGCGGGTGCAAAATTACGTCAGCGTCGTTTGAAGTAATGGTGACGTACTTAATATTAATTTTTTGGTTATCGATCAGTATTTTTTTGGCCACTTTTGCCCCCCAGGCAGTATTGGAAGATTTGCCTTTGACTTCACCAGGGAGATCGGGATGAAAGGTGGTTAATAAATTTTTAAAGCTATGGCTAAATTCTTTGGTTAGCTTGGCGGCTTTGTCTTTAACAACTTCCCCTTCGCGCTCCTCAAAGGAAACAACCACGGTTAAATGATCGGTAGGAAAAGTTTGTTTGGTTAAGCCGGTTAAAGTTCGCCTTAGCGTTTCCAGGGGTTCTTTATATGAGGGGATAACAATGATGTGGTGGACCCGATACCAGTCTAAAAATGACTTAGCTTCATTCAGCCAGTCAAAGCGCTGGGAGGCTTTGAGCCTAAAGTGAGATACCAGGGATAGCCCAGAGGTCCAAACCGAGCGGTAAAGCCAGTAAACGTCAAAAGCAATGATGTAGTAAGCCACCGCCACCGGGACTAGAAACGAACCCCAGATGGGGAAAATAATTAGCGACCAGGAAATGGCCGCCGGCAGGATTTCCAGGGCCCGCATTACCGGCTTTTTATGGTTTTCGATCCAGGATTTAGTCATTTTTTGGAAAAAATAAATTTTGGGCGTTTTTACCGGTGGTGGCAATGATTTCTTCCACCTTAACCTTTTTTAGTTGCGCCAGGAATTCGGCCACGATTCTAACATTGGTTGGGGTATTTCTCAAACCGCGCCTTTCTTTTGGCGATAAAAAGGGCGAGTCAGTTTCTAATAATATTTTATTTAAAGGAGCAGCTTGAGCTAAAATTTGAACTTCAGCAGCGTAGGTGATGTTGGCGTCTACACCGACATAAAAACCCCTATCCAGAATTTTTTCCAAGAGCTTGGTGCTGCCGGAAATGCAGTGAAAAACACCCCGCGGCAACTTGCCATCATCTTTGGAAAAATGCTCAATTGTGTCAAGCATTTCTTCGTTGGCCTCACGATTGTGAATGATCAGAGGTAAATCCAGCTCTTTGGCTAGTTGAAGGTGCGCGCCAAAAAGCTGCTTTTGCTTGATCTTTAGCTCGGGGGTAACACTGTTGTCAGGATATTTGGTTTTAAGATAAACGTGATAATCCAGGCCGGTTTCACCGACAGCCACGACTTTTTTGCTTTGAGCCAGTTTTTTTATCTCAGCCAAATCCAGTTTTGCCTTAACGTGATGGGGGTGAATGCCGACTGCGGCATATAAAGCTTCATGTTTTTGAGCCATGTCGACAGCTTTAGCGCTGGAAGTTAAGTCGGTGCCAACGACAATCATTCTTTCTATCCCGTTTTTTACTGCCTCATCTGTTACCTGCTGCCAATCAGCCTCAAAGGCCGCAAAATTTAAGTGGCAATGGGTATCAACAAGCATGGGTTTAATTATAGCTTATGGTATAATTTCTCCCTGTTATGGGTAATTTAATCTTCCGCCGCCATGTATACGCATTGGCGGAGGCCGGAGTTTTCTCAGAGATTTCTTCATAACCGTCAGTTGGTCGAACAACTGGTACGGCAATCCTCTATTGGTAAAAACGATTTAGTCATTGAAGTTGGTCCGGGCAAAGGGATTATTACCCGGGAATTGATTCGTTCAGCCAGAGGAGTAATAGCGATTGAGCTGGATAAACTCTTATACCAACAACTTAACCAGGATTTAGCCGGCACTTCCAGTCTAAAACTTATTCATCAGGATTTTTTAACTTGGCCATTGCCTCGGGAGGCTTACAAAGTGTTTGCCAATCTGCCGTTTGACGTTGAGGGTTTAATCGTTCGCAAGCTAATTAATGCGGCCAATCCGCCAATAGATAGTTATTTGGTAGTTAGAAAGGATGTGGCCGAACGCTGGGCGGGAATTTCTTATCGGGGTCAGTTTTCTGCCAGTTACCGCCCCTGGTTTAACTTAGCCATTGTTCACAAATTTAGGCGCCAGGATTTTATTCCCAAACCTAAGGCGGCAGCAGTGATGTTACGGATTGCTCGCCGCGACCAACCATTGTTGCCGTGGTCGGAGAAGCGGAACTATCAGCAATTTATCGCCCGTCAGTTTCAATTAATCCGCCGCCCATCATCCCTCACCCTTAATCAATGGATAAAAAATTATCAACTATTTAGCGGTCATCACCAGGTAAAGTCCGAGCGCAGAAAGTAAGAATCCAAGAAGGTAGCGAACGTTGAAGCCCTCTTTTAAAATTAAAATTCCTAACAAGCTTCCCACAACCACCATTCCGACGCGTACCAACGGTATGCCGATTGAAAGGTTTGTACCCAAAGCAAACATTCTAATGAAAAAGATGCTGGCTAAACCGACAAAGATACCGGCCAAAATTGAATAGGTTAGACCCAAGCGGGTAACGCTGGCGGTTTCGCCGCCAAATTGAGCTCTGATTAAAAACCAGCCAACAGCAACGATAAAGGAGGTGATATTCATGATTGCCGCTCCCAAGTTGTCATTAATTTTCCCTGATGCCAACTTTACGAAAAGGTCAAAGGTGGAGTAAAAAACTATGGTAAATAGAGCGGTGGTTAGCCAGTTCATAATCTTGGAAACAAGGGTTTGATTTTCTTAATTTTAGCATCGGTGAGAGCAGCAATAATTTTCCCGGCAGTGTTTGGTAGGAAAATTTGGAGTTTGTAGGCAATGACATAAAGTTGTTTAAGCCAGCCGGTGAGATATTCTGCCCGGTCAGCGGCAGCTTTCTCCCACGGCTTAACTTTAGCCACATCTTTATCTATTTGGCGCAGCTCTTCCCATAAGTCTTGCAAGGCCAGATTTAATTCAAAGTTATCCAGGTGTTTAGATTTTATTTCCGGCACTTTCGACTTGATGCCGGATAATTTGTCCTGCTCGCAAAGAGTAGTTAGTCGCGAAACTAAATTGCCTAAGCCGTTGGCCAGATCAGCATTGTAAACCTCTTTAAACCGTTCGTGGGTAAAATCGCCGTCTGATTGAGTAGGGATTTCTTTTAATAAGTAATAGCGAACGGCATCGGCACCATAAAGCTTTAAAAGTTCTTCCGGGTCAACGGTGTTGCCCAAGGATTTGGCCATCTTCTGGCCGCCGGAGGTAACATAGCCGTGCACTAAAACTGATTTTGGCAAAGGCAAGTCGGCGGAAAGCAACATCGCTGGCCAGTAGACAGTGTGAAAGCGATAAATCCCCTTGCCGATAACGTGAACGTCAGCTGGCCAGTACTTTTTCCATAACTTCAGATCATAGTTCCAGCCGATGGCGGTCATATAGATGGTTAAAGCGTCAAACCAGACGTACATTACCTGATCTGGGTCGTCAGGCACGGGGATGCCCCAGTCGCCGAAACGCCTGGCTGGCCGGGAAATCGAAAAATCTTGCAAACCTTGACGAACAAAACCCAGGGTTTCATTTTTTCTTAAGTTAGGGAAAACTTTCAATTTATCAGTTGTAATTAATTCTTCGAGCTGTTTTTGATAGCGCGAGAGCTTGAAAAAGTAATTTTCTTCAGTCACTTCTTCAGGCACAGTTAAGTGCTCCGGGCACTTGCCGTCGACTAATTCGTTTTTGGTATAAAACTGCTCACAGCCGACACAATAAAGGCCGGTGTAGGATTTTTTGTAAATATCGCCTTTTTTTACTGCTTTATTCCACAATTCAATTACTCCCGGCCAGTGGAGTTTTTGATCTGTTGCCCGGCGCCAGACGTCAAAATTGACGTTTAAAGCTTGAGCGTGTTTTTCAAAAGCAGACGTGTTTTGGTCGGCTAGCGCTTGCGGTTTAATTCCGGCCTTTTTGGCCGCCTCTAGAATTTTTTGGCCGTTTTCATCCGAACCGCAGGTAATTTTGACATCGTCACCCAAAAGTTTGCGGTAGCGGGCAATGACATCAGAAATAGTAAACTCCAGCGTATGGCCCAAATGGGGAAGACCATTAACGTAGGGAATAGCATTAGTAAGGTAAAATTTAGCCATAAACATATTTTACATGATAAAGCTAATCATTTTTGACTGGGACGATACTGTCGTTATCGGTGCCAAAGAGGGATATTATGATTGTTATCGGGCCGCGCTTAAAGCGGTTGGGGTAAGGCTAGATGAAAAAACGCTGATCAGGCGGATTAAAAAAAGATGGGGTAAAAAGCACCAGATCGAAATAAAAGGTTTGTTGAAAGAGTACCCTGATAAGGTTTCGGCGGCGATTAAAGAATTTAAGCATTTAAGTTTCGGCCCAACCTTCTTTAATCAATTAAAGTTTCTCCCTGGTACGAGAAAACTTTTAAAAGACTTGGAAAAGAAATATATTTTGGCGGTTGTAACCGGTTCGGATCTACAACGGATGCGTTTGTCTCAGGGTCGCCTTAAGCTGGGAAGCACATTTAAACAAATCGTTTCTTCGCACAACATTAAAGATCCTAAAAAAACTAAACCTCATCCTTATATGGTGAAACTGATTTTAGAAAAACAAAGAGTAAAACCAGAGGAAGCTTTATTGGTGGGTGATAGCCGGCAAGATATCTTGATGGCCAAAGCTGCCGGATTGAGAACGGTGGCCGTTTTAACCGGTCACTTAACCAAAAAAGAAGCAAAAGATCTTAAGGTCGATAAAATTATTCCGGACGTGACCTATTTAAAGACGTTCTTGAAAGAAGAAGAGATTTTTTGAGACAGTTCTTCGGCCCACTCGTCTGCCTCAATTGTTTTGATCGCTAAAGTTAAACCTTCGCCGCCCTGCTCCAGCCATTTTTGGACACTGGCGATAGTAGCTGAGGACACTTTAAGATCTTTTCTGATGGCATCATAGGATTTGTTCTTGGATAAATACATGGCAATGCCTAAGCGTTTGGCCAAAACAGTCTTTTCAGTATCGCTTAAAATGTCATTTAGAAAGCTGGCCACTTGAACCGGGCGCCTAAAGTCAGCCAACACTTGGTATAAGCTGGTAAAGATTCTGGTAGAGACCTTTTTATTAACGCCTTTTTTAGAAATTTGCATGTTGCCCCTCTAATTCAACTAATTAAACTATAGGTACAAGGGGTTTAATTGTCAACGCGCCCGCAACCGATCAATCGCCACCACGATGCCGGCGATCAAAACCAGGTTGAGCCAATTACCGAAACCAAAAATTCTTAAAAGCAAGAAAATATTTAAGCCCAAAGCAGCCAGTATTCCCCGGCCAGAATTGCCGAAGAGAAGCGACAGAGTCAGCAGGCCGGCCGGGAAAAAAATTAGAAAAAAGGGCAGATAAACCCCCGGCAGCAAAATGTCTTTAACTAACTCCGGATCAACCCAGATTACCAGGCCAGCCAGCATTCCCCACAGAAGTATTGCCAGGATTATGCTGGGCAAGAAATTTTTGCGTCTTTTAATCATCAATTAATTCTAAC
>DATEUG010000084.1:0-2448 GCA_035283225.1 Patescibacteria group bacterium
CCGGCTTTTTATTACAACCAACATTTTTTAAACTAAGTCTTTAACTTATGGCAGAACCCATACCAGTCACCAACCCTATCAAGCCTCTTTTCGGCGGCTATGCTCCCGGCAGCAACACCACCACCGGGGCGCAAGTGGAAGCAGTCCTGTCTACTGTTGTTAGCTTGCTGACTGTAATTGCCGGCTTAACTTTCTTGTTTTATTTCTTCATCGGCGCCTTAAATTTACTCACTGCCGGCGGCGACACCCAAAGAGTCCAAAAGGCCCGTCAATTCATCAGCGAAGGGTTGATTGGGATCGTCATCACCATTACCGCTTACGGCGTGGTTTATGTCATCGGCCAACTCATGGGTATAGACATCACTCAGCCCAGTAACGTTATTAATACCTTAATCTTTAATTAAAATGACTCTGCTTGACGATAAGTTTAAAACAGTCCTGGGGGATATTCGGCCACCTCAAAACGTGACCGCCTACTCAACCACCACGGCCGGATTAATCAACCTGCTTTCGAATATTTTGCGCCTTAGTGTCGTGGCCGCTGGTATATTTGGTTTAATCAACTTGCTCGCTTCCGGCATCCAGTGGATCGGGGCGGGCGGCAACCCAGAAATGATTAAGCAGGCCGCGTCACGCATCTGGATGTCCTTACTCGGCTTGATAATTGTCGCTGGCGCCTTTGTTCTAGCCGGAATTATCGGCTTGGTCTTTTTTGGTTCTCCTACCGCTATTATTAATCCGGTAATTTTTGGCCCTGGGGCCGCCAGCGTTACCACTCCCACCACTCCATGAATCGCTATTTGGCCCAATACAGTTTTCCTTTAGGCAACATTAAGCTTACTCCTAAGGGGTTTACCGCTGATTTTGCTGACAATCCGGCCGGCCGACTTGAACAAATTATTTCTAGCATTGTCTCTGTGTTTACCATTTTTGCCGGCATTAGTTTCTTACTCTATTTTGTGATCGGCGCCGTTACCTGGGTGACGGCCGGCGGCCACCCGGAAACCCTGGACAAAGCCAAAAGCCAAATGACCACGGCTTTGGTGGGCCTATTTATTACCGTGGTCGGCACGGCGGTGATTTATGTTTTGGGCCGGGTGACTGGTTTAGATATTTTGAATCCGGCCGGGATCATCCCCAATTTAACCCCGAAATAATATAAAATGATTAACATGCTGGTTAAACCAATTCAGGCCCAAATCGTCAACAAAGCCATCCCTAATTTGGCTAACTATGACGGCGGCGAAGCCTTGGCTAAATACATTGCCATCATCTGGTGGCTGATTGTCATTGTCGGCGGTTTTGCGGTGCTGTTTTACATGGCCTGGGGGGCCTTAGACTGGATTTTCTCCGGCTCAAACCAGGACCGGCTAAAGCGGGCTAAAGAAAAAATGGGCAGCGGCATCATTGGTCTTTTCTTCTTGGTGTTGTCCTATGCAATCGTTAAATTGGTCAGCCTGATTACCGGATTAGAAATTCTTAACCCCCAATGGCCAACCCTGTAACTGACATTGACTCCCAAGTGAGTGGTTTTTTTGCGATTAAATCTATCGACGCTTTTTTGCCCAACTTAATCCAGGTGATTTTCTTTATCGGAGCGCTGACGGCCCTGCTGTTTTTATTCTGGGGCGGGATTTCTTACATTACTTCCGGCGGTGACAAAGAAGCCACTAAATCCGCCCGGGAAAAAATTACCAATGCGGTTATTGGTTTGGCAATTCTGGCGGTGGTTTGGGTGCTGTGGCGCTTAATTACTTATTTCTTAGGTCTTACTCCCAATCTCCGCGGTCCTTTCCGGATTAATATCCCAACACCCTAATAATTGACAAATTAAACTATTCTTTTCATAATCTATTTATATGTCGCTGATTAAGCAAGTTTTAGCCCAATCAACCATTACCATCCGCGAACCATCAGCCGGAGTTAAAGACATCGGCAAACTTTTATCCGCCGGCATCCAGGTGGCAATGATCATCGCCGCAATTTTGACTTTTGCCTTTTTAGTCTGGGGCGGTATCCAGTGGATTTTAAGTGGCGGTGATAAAACTCAAACCCAAGCGGCCCGAGATAGAATTACCATGGCCTTAGTTGGTTTAGGTATTGTAGCTGCAGCCTGGGCATTGATGAAGGTCATCGGCTTTTTCTTTGGCATCGACGTCTTTCAGTTTAGTATTCCTTCCGCCGGCGGCTTTAGCGGCTAGCGCTAAATGGCCTGGGCTGATCCTGCTTGTACTGACCCCAGCGGCGAAATCGCTACCCTGCAAGGTTTTGGCTGTATCTTCCAAAATCTCTTAGGCATTGTCGTGCCGCTTTTGGGCTTGGCTTTATTTGTTCTGCTCTTGGTCGGCGGCTTTCAGTATATGACTGCCGGCGGTGATCCTAAACAAACGCAAAAAGCGGCCGGCACAATTACTACCGCTATCATTGGGATTGTTGTGGTTGTCGGTG
>DATEUG010000085.1:0-4572 GCA_035283225.1 Patescibacteria group bacterium
AACCAAGTTTAATTTATCGGGCCAAAAAGATTCAATTGTTGTCTTACAGCACCCTGATGAAAACGAAAATGAGGCGGCCAAACAAATGCGCCAAACACTGGAAGTCGCTTTAGGTTTTAACTTACCGGTAGTGACAATTTACCCTAATGCCGACGCCGGCGGCCGGAGCATGATTAAGGTGATCAATGAATACAAAAACCGGGTGAAGATTTTCCCGTCAATCGGCAGAAGCGAATTTTTACAGCTTTTAACCAAAGCTCGAGTTTTAATCGGCAACAGTTCGGCGGCTTTAATTGAGGCGCCGGCCCTGAAGCTACCGGCAGTCAATATCGGCCCCCGCCAACTTGGCAGAGAACGGGGCAACAACGTGATTGACAGTGGTTATGAACAAAAACAGATTAAAATAATGGTGGCGAAAGCTTTAAAAATGAAACTAAGCAAAGTAGTAAACCCTTATGGTGACGGCAAAACCACCCAAAGAGTGATAAAATTTTTAAACAGTCTATGAACCGCTTTCCTAATTGGCAAAAACCGGAATTTGACGCCTTGGGAAAAACCAAATGGAACTGGATGTGCCAGCATCACCAAAACCTAAGTTTAAGAGTTGGCAGTGATATCGGCGCTTTCACTTATATCAATGCCAAACATGGAGTTGAGATTGGAGAAGGGGCCCAAATCGGCAGTCACTGCGCCATTTACTCGGAAAACACGATTGATAACACTCAAGGCAAAGTCACCATTGGGGCCGGAGCTAAAATCGGCAGCCACACAGTCATTTTTCCAGGCGTCACCATCGGCGCTAACGCCTTGGTCGGGGCTCACAGTTTAGTTAAAACCGATATTCCCGATAATGAGGTCTGGGCCGGGGTTTCTGCCAGAAAACTCAAATGAAACTGGGCCACCCGCAACTTGGTCAAGAAGAACTCGAGTCGGTGCGCCGGGTCTTAAACAGCGGCCAACTAAGTTTGGGTCCGGAAACTCAAAAATTTGAAGAAGAACTCGCCGCTTGGGTTGGGGCAAAATATGCTGTGGCTACCAGTAGCGGCACTACTGCCCTCCATCTAGGCGTTGTCGCTTCCGGGATCACTGACGGTGATGAAGTTATTACTACTCCTTTTTCTTTTGTCGCCTCGACCAACTGTTTTTTGTATGAACGGGCCAAGCCCGTCTTTGTCGATATTGACCCAAACACTTTTAATCTTGATGTTAATAAAATCGAAGCGGCCATTACTCCAAAAACTAAAGCCATTTTAGGGGTGGATATTTTTGGCTACCCGGCCGAGTGGGATACTCTGATTACCATTGCCAAAAAGCACAACCTTAAAATTATTGAAGACGCCGCCGAAGCCCTGGGGGCAGAATATAAAGGTAAAAAACTTGGCAGTTTAGGCCATCCGACAGTCTTTGCTTTTTATCCCAACAAACAAATGACCACCGGTGAAGGCGGCATGATTGTGACCAACGATGAAGATCAATATCACTACCTGAAAGGTTTAGCTAACCAAGGCCGGGGCAAGGATATGCAGTGGCTGACCCACGAATATTTAGGCTACAATTACCGGTTAACTGAACTAGCCGCTGCTCTGGGCCGGGTTCAACTTAAAAAGCTTAATCAATTCTTAGCCAAACGCAATCAGATCGCGGATTGGTATGGTCAACAACTAAGCCAAATTAAGGGTGTTAATCTGGTTAAAGTCAATGATAAAGACCATATCAGAAGTTGGTTTGTCTACATCATCAGACTCGATGCTAAATACGATCGGGATGCCATCATTAATAAATTAATTGATCAAGGAATCCCGGCCAAAGCTTATTTACCCTCAATTCATTTACAACCCTACATGAAAACCTACGGCTATAAAAAGGGCGACTTCCCTGTCAGCGAAGCCATGTCGGCCTCGACGCTAGCTTTGCCCTTTTATACCGGTATGAGTGAGACCGACGTCATCCAGGTTTGTCAAACCCTAGGCAAAGTCTTAAAATAGCCTTATGACTCACCCTAAAATTGACGGTAAGACAGTTTTGGTCACCGGCGGTGCCGGCTCAATTGGTTCGGAATTAGTCAGTAAACTTTTAAACGATTATCAACCCAAACAGGTAAGAATTTTTGATAACAACGAAATGGGCTTGTTTACCTTTACCCGCACCTACCATCAAAACAAAAAGGCCAGATTTTTATTAGGGGACATCAGAGATAAAGATCGGGTAAGTTGGGCACTAAAAGACGTTGACACGGTTTTCCACGCGGCCGCCTTAAAACACGTTGAGTTAAATGAGTACTCCCCCTTTGAATCGGTCAAAACCAACGTTATCGGCACCCAGAATGTGCTCGAAGCCGCTTTATCCAATCAAATCGAAACCTTTATTAATATTTCCACTGACAAAGCCGCTAATCCCACCAGCACCATGGGTGCCTCCAAATTATTGGCTGAAAGATTAACCGTGGGCATGGATTACTTTAAAGGCTTAAGTAAAACTGTTTTTGCCAGCGTCAGATTCGGCAATGTTTTAAACTCTTCCGGTTCGGTGGTGCCGATTTTTATGGATCAAATTAAATCCGGCGGGCCGGTGACAATTACCGACAAAAGAATGGTGCGATACTTTATGACCATTCCCGATGCCGTCAACCTCATTTTTAAAGCCGTCTCTGTGGCTGTCGGCGGAGAAATCTTTATTTTGAAAATGCCGGCATTAAAAATTTGGGACTTAGCCGAGGTAATGACAGAAAAATATGGCAGCGGTAAAATTGAACTTAAAGAAACCGGCAAGAAACCAGGCGAAAAACTCTACGAGAAAATTGTTACCAGAACTGAAGCGGAACAAACCCTGGAATTAAAAGACATGTATGTCATTCCCCTGTCGATTGACTATCCCAGCCTTGCCGAAGACGTCGTCAAAAAAAGCCATGATTATTATCGCCAAATGGGTGGCAAGCCTGTACCCAATGAAGGGGTCAAGCCGGAAAAATTAATGAGCAAAAGTGAAATTTCCCAGTTATTGACCGTTGCTTTAGGCAATTAAAGTGAAGTTTGTAGTTGTCGGCTTGGGTTCGATCGGTCAGCGCCACCAAAAAAATTTAGAACACTTAGGTCACCAAGTAGTCCCCGTCCACAGCCAGGATAATCTGGAACAAATCATTAGCAATGAAAAACCCAACGGCCTTTTAGTTTGTACCCCGACTAGCAAACATCTCCAACCGGCTTTGACCGCGCTGGCCGCAGACCTACCGGTATTTATCGAAAAACCCCTGTCACACAATCTTGACGGCGTCAACGAACTCAAGGGCAAAATCCTCGTCGGCTACTGCCTAAGGTTTGACCAGTCTTTAAGACAATTCAAAGCCAAAATCGACAACTTAGACAAAAACCAGATTAAATCGGTTAGTATTGTCTGCCAGAGCTGGCTGCCAGACTGGCATCCCGGCAGAGACTACACCCAAAGCTATTCGTCTAAAAAAGAATTAGGCGGCGGGGTCTTGTTAGATTTATCCCACGAAATCGATTACGCCCTCTGGTTTTTTGGATCGGTCAAAAAGATTGAGGCTAAACTCAAACAATCACCGGAATTAAATATTGCCACTGAAGCGATTGCTGATTTAAACTTAGAATTTGAGTCGGGGGTAAAAGCCGACATTCATCTTTCCTATGCCAGCCGACAATCGGCCCGTTTTTGCGAAGTGATGACTGGAACTGAAACGCTGCGCTGGGATTTTGTTGTCAATAACGACATGTATATTGCCGAAATGAAACACTTTATCAATGTCGCTGTCGGCAGACAACAACCCCTAATTACCGTTGCCGACGGCCGCCAGGTTCTAGAAGTTATTGAAACTGCTAAAATAGGTTAATCATGATCTTAGGCGTAATACCGGCCCGCAGCGGGTCTAAATCGATTAAAGACAAAAATATTAGGCCTCTAAATGGTCAACCTTTGATCTTCTGGTCGATTAAGACCGGACTGGCCTGCAAGTCAATTGATAAATTGATCGTTTCTACTGACAGCGCCATGTACGCTGATATTGCCAAAAAATTCGGCGCTGAAGTTTTGATGCGGCCGGATGACTTGGCGACTGATGACTCGCCGATGATTCCGGTTTTACAGCACGCGTTGAAAACCTATCCAGAAACAGAAACCTTAGTTTTACTTGACCCAACTTCGCCCCTTCGTCTAGTGGACGACATCAATGCCTGCCTGGAAAAATTAAAACTGCCGGAGACAGATTCGGTAGTGACAGTCTGTGAGGCCGAACACAATCCTTATTATGTGATGGCCGGCGTTGAGGGTGATTATCTGAAATACCCCTTGGTTAAACCGGCAACCGAAATTCATCGGCGCCAGGACGCGCCTAAAGTTTACCGGCTTAATGCTTGCGTTTATGCGATTAAAAGACCGATACTTGAAGCAGGCAAGATCTTTACCGACAAAACCCGGGTGATGGAAATGCCTCAGGTGAGATCGAGCCACATTGATCATGAAGTCGATTATTTATACGCCGAGTTTTTATTAAAGGAGGGTCATGTCCAGCTCGACTTTTAACTTAACCGACAAAGTGGTGGTGATTACCGGCGGGGC
>DATEUG010000086.1:0-2987 GCA_035283225.1 Patescibacteria group bacterium
CTTAACCAACGCCAGAACAGCTTTAATTGCCGCCGCTTTATATGCCACCAGTCAGGCAGCGGTGTTTGCCGACAGGCACTTTTGGCCGCTAAGCCTAAATCCTTTATTGACACTTTTGTCTTTAATCTTTTTAAAGAGCAAAAACTACTGGGCTTTGATTGCTACTTTGGTGTTGGCTATTACGGCTGACCCGTCTAATCTGCCTTTAGCTTTGGTGATGGCTGGTGTGGCAATTTGGCGCAATTATGCCAAGTGGAAGCAAATTGGCAAACCGTTTTTGACCGGCGCTTTGGTTTTTTTGACTCCGCTAATTTTGTTTGATTTAAGACACCAAGGTGAAAATGTTAAGGGGATAGTGAAACTGTTTTCCCGGGTTGCCGGGCAGGGTTTAAGCTTAAATGGTTTAGCCGATGGCTTGCTGTTATTACCAAAAACCTTAACCCGGTTTTGGTGGACGGGGCAAACAAAAGTAGTGGAAATGTTAAGTTACTGTTATCCTAATGCGCAATTTAGACAGCAAGTGCCGCTGGTATTATTGATGCTGTCTATTGCGATCTTGATTTTAGTCTGGCGTAAATTGCCGCCGGTTTTACACTACCTGTTTATTGTCTATGCTGTCGGGTTGGGATTATTTGGCTTTTTAGGTTACCCGGTGTTTGACCATTACTTAACCGGTTGGCTGCCCCTTTTTGCCTTAATCACGGCGTTAGCCTTGGATTACTTGCCTAAAACTCTGGGCGCCGGCCTGGCAATCGGGTTGATCGCCGTTAATTTATTTCTGGTATTTCAAACCACAAACCCTTATGGATTAAGCTACAAACAGGAATTAGTGGTTTGGGCCAACAGGGAGTTAAATGGCCAGCCTTTCTCACTGGAATCTGAGAGTAAGTGCCACAAAGAAAACGGCCTAAGATATTTATTTGAAATTTCCGGTAACCCGCCGGCGCAAAGCTTTATGGACGGGAATTTTGCCTGGCTGTATCAAAATCCTCCCAGGGTTGAAACACCGCAGTTGTACTTATTGGTCACCGATAAAGACTTTTCTGTTTTTCAGCCAATTATTTCTTCCCGTCAATTTGGCGCAATGAAAGCTTTAATAACGGCCGAGCCGGTCGTGCCAGCGGATTAAGAATAAGTCGCAAAGGGAATTAAAAACATCCCTAGCCATATTAACTTTAGTCCGTTCATCATTGGTCCAGGTGACAGGGGCGTCGGCAACTTTAAAGTTAAATTTTTTAGCCAAAAACAAAATCTCGGCGTCATAGCCCCAGCGGGAAATTCTGGAGGCGGCAAACAATTTTTTTGCCGCTGGTGTTTTAAAAAGTTTAAAACCGCAGGTGACATCAGAAACGGTTAAACCAAGCCACAGCTTAGACAAATTGGTGAATTGTTTGCCCAACCATTCCCTTATTGGTGATTGGTGCTTCAACACCTTAGCACCGGTAACTTTGCGCGAACCAATAGCCACATCGGCACCGTTTAAAATAAAAGGATAAAGCAGACCTAACTCTTTTAAGGGGGTAGAAAAATCAATGTCGCAGATTAGAACCAGCGGTTGTGAGGCTTGAGTCAGGCCTTGTTTTAAAGCAAATCCCTTACCCCGGTTAACCGGATAGCTGACCAGTTTAAAACCGGTTAAGTATTTAACCGTTTCGTCCGTTGAGCCGTCATTGACAAAGATAAACTCCCAAGCTGGAAAACGCAGCTGCCATTTATTGCAAATCGCTAAAGCTTGCGGCAAACGCTTCACCTCATTGTAAGCGGGGATAACCACAGACAGCTTTTCGGGAAAATGATTTATTTCTTTTTGAGGACGCATATTAAGGATAACCCGAGCGGCACCCGGGCATATTTTAACCAGGTTCTTTCCATAAAACCCATAATTTGCAGCGGCAGCATCACCAGGGTGAACCCAGGGGTGTCAGTGAAATCCGAGACTTCCTGAAGGCGTAAAGTTTTTTTAAACCAACGAATAACAATCACCGGTATAAGTAAGAAGCTGAATAAGTAACTGATATTAACTAGTTTTAAACCCGAGCGCTGACAAAGCTTTAATAAATCGCTTTTTTTGTAGCGCCGGAAATGCCCCAGCATTTTATCCCAATAGCTGAAAAGCCAGGGGTGAGCCGGGACAGTGATAAGAATGATTCCCCCTTTTTTAACGATCCGCCTCATTTCTTTTAAAATTCCTAAGTCGTCTTCAAGGTGCTCTAAAGTGTCCAAACTAATGGCGGCGTTAAAACTATTTGCCGGAAACGGCAGTCGGGACTTAGACAAGTTAACCTTTTTTACTGTTACTCCCCGTTTGCGGCTTAAGTTAATTGCTTCCCTGGCTCCGTCTACCCCCAAAACTTCCCAACCCTCATGCTTTAGTTCCTCTAAAATTTTCCCTGTGCCCGAACCAACGTCAATAATCCGGCCGGGACGAGGCAGACAAACTTTTAACCATTGACGCACCAAAGCGCGCTTGTGCTGGTGCCACCAATGATTGTCTTCAACGGCGAATAATTCCGGGTAAAGATCTTGGCGCATATGACCGGGCATATCTTGTATACTAATAGCAAAATGGCCTTATTGCTACTAGGTTTAGTGTTCTGGCTGACCCGGCTTTATCAATTAAAGACGTTGCCGCCATTTGTCGACGAAACCATTTACCTTAGATGGATTGGTACCATCACTGCTGATTGGAGCCAATGGCTGCTGCCTTTAAAAGAATTCGGCTGGGAGCCGTTAAGTATTTGGGTTAGCAGTGGTTTAAACCTGGTTTTAAGCGACGGGCTGTTAAGTTTACGCTTAACCGCGGCAATTTTTGGTTTTTTGACAGGATTATTTTTATATCTGGCCGTAAAAACCTGGTTTGACCGGCGGACGGCGCTTTTCACCCTAGCGGTAGTTTGGTTGTCGCCAATAATTTTGCTTCATGACCGTTTGGGTTTGAGGGGTGATGCCTTGGTGAGTCTGGCTGCGGCGCTGACTTTTTACGGCTT